>JAFGOU010000586.1 GCA_016926315.1 Chitinispirillaceae bacterium | reverse complement strand
TATGGCGGGTCCCGGCGCAAAAACGCCGGGACCTGATTTCACCAAAATGGAAGGTTATTGACTATATTATAACCGTGGTATTGTGAAAAAACCTATGGTCCCGATCTACGACTACATGGATTACCGGCAGTACCTGCAGGACTTTTTCGAGGAGAAAAAGCGGGAGCTCCGTTTTTACTCCTACCGGCTCTTTTCCCAGCGCGCCGGGCTCAAGTCGCCCAACTTCCTCAAACTCGTCATAAAGGGCGAACGGAACCTCTCCAAGCACAGTGTGTATAAATTCGCCAAGGCAATGGCGCTGGCCAAAAAAGAGACCGAGTACTTCGAAAATCTGATTTTCTTCAACCAGAGCGATCTGCTTGAGGAAAAAAACCTCTACCTCATGAATCTGATGAAGTACCGGAAGAAAAGCGATACTAAAACCATCGAAGAGGCAGAGTATGAGTACTATACCCAGTGGCACACCCCGGTGATACGGGAGCTGGTGTGTGCGGCTAACTTCAGGGACGATTACAAACGGCTCGGGGCCGCGGTCATTCCCTCAATCACGGCAGCGGACGCGAAACGCGCCGTCGAACTGCTGCTCAAGCTGAAGTTCATCACCCGCAACCCTGATGGCACCTATGCAAAAAGCGCAGCGTCGCTCACCACCGGCCAGGGGGTACGTTCGGTGGCTGTGGCCAATTTTCACCGCTCCATGCTGCAGCTTGCCAATGACGCCATCGACCGGTTTTCGCCGCCGGAACGGGACATCACCTGCCTGACCATGAGCGTTGCGCAGGAGACCATTCCGCTTATCGTTGAACGCCTGCAACAGCTCAGGACCGAACTTCTGGAACTTGCCGGTGAAGATGAACGGGCGGACCGGGTGGTACAGTTGAACCTGCAGCTCTTTCCATTATCCCAGATGGTCATTCACAAGGACCGTACCCCATGAACCCGCGCCACCTTTTAATCACGCTGTCCGGTGTTTTCGGAACGTTGCTGCTTCTCCACTGCGCCAACCCTTTCGGCGGAGGCGGCACGGAAACCGGCAGTCCGGGCATGATGGCCTGCGCGTTTGCCGTATACAATGAAATCGAATCACCGCGTAACTGGTCGCCGGAAAGCTATCTGCCGGCCGGGGGCCTGGAACTCGATCCCGGCCGTGCCACGTTGCACCCGGTACCGACAACAGGCCGCAGCGGCGATGCCGCCCCCGCCGGCCGCAATCTGGTCATCATGAGACATCGCACCGATACGATCATTACCCTCGACACCCTGTGTGTCTCTATCCCGCTGCTGAACACCGACGCTGTCAGTGTCGTCATCAGTGAAGGTTCCTGCGTCATCGCGACCAGGCGGCTTAACGGGCCGGCCGACCGCGCCTCACCCTGTATCCTGCCGCGCAGGGACACGCTCCTTGTCGCAAAAACCGACTCTTTTTTTGTGAAGATGACGGCCTTCCCGGGCGCGCCGGTCGCCCTTCGCCGCGACACGGTCATGGGCGTAAAAACGGAACACTGCGCAGGGCGGTTTTTTCCGCAGACGGTGACCATCGACTCATCGGGAAAAAACCGCTCAGTCATTGCGTATTTCTCCAGGAACCGGGCGGCTCTGCCGCTTGCCGCTCCAGACACATCGGCCATACCGCTCGGGCGCAGGAACCTTGTCGCCAGACTGGTCGGGCCGGCGACGGCGCTGGGCTATATCGTTGACGAATCGTATTCCTCCCGGGACAGGGCCTCCGGGTCGGATTCTCCCCTTTCGCTTCTCAAGTCCGGATATACGCACTCCAGGGGGTTCATCACCGCTCTTTCAGTCCTTTTTGATGCGGGAGCCGACCGGCGATTCGCCTCGATCAACAATAACCGCATTCTGGAACTCGACCGGGAACAACGGCTGCTTAAACGGACCCTTGAACGTATCTCCTACCGCAACCATTGCGCCCTGTCGACCGGCGACTCCATCGAGCTGGTCTTTGACAAACACCAGGAAACCGGCCTGGTGAAGGACGTCGCCATCCGCTATACCAGCCTTCCCGGTGACCGGGTATCCGATCATCGGGGAAATCGAATCGCGCGAATCCATAAAGCGCTCTCCTTTCGCGATCCGGTGGTGCAGTCGATCGACCTGCATATCGTTTTCGGCGACCCGGAAAAGGCGCATCCGTTTTACGATAACGCTCAGGTCACGGCAAAGATGTACTACGGAAAGGGGCGGACCGGCAGGTTTGAAGGGACGCTCCAGTCGCGCGACGGCAGGCTCGTCGGTTGTTACACCGAAAATGACGACGAACACTCGGTCGAATATACGCGCGCGACCAACGTGCTACTCTGGGACGGCAGGTGACAAGGACCCGTTTACGATCCTTGCGGACACTACCGAAAACATCTCCGCAATCCGGTGGTCATAGGTATGGGCGGCAAGCACCTTTTTCATGCCGCGTTGCGCCATTGCCCGGCGATCCTCGTCAGAAGCGAGGTAGTAGTCGATACGCTCGAAGAGCTGGGCCCGGGTTTTAAACACCGCGATTTCTGCTTCGGGACCGTCGGTTTTAAAATATTCCCGCACCACCGGTTTAGAGCTGGTGATCAGGAACGCTCCGGAAGCCGGCACGTCGAACGCCCGCTGGGTAAAGCCGTTGCGGATCACCATCCGGTTGATATCCACCGTAATTTTCGCCCTCCGGTAGGTCGCGCACAGGGTGTCGTAATATTTTGCCGTGCCAAGCCGCTCTTTCGGCAGTTCCCGCAGCCAGCCGCTTTCGCCGAAAACCTTGAATGCCGGATATCGTTTCGCGAGCGCCAACACGATCTGTTTGCGGCCAAGATACCCGGCAGCGTGCTTTGCGATAAAAAGCGCCTTTTCAAAGGATAGATTGACGGGCAGGGTGATGCGTTCGAGCTCGCGTGCGATATGTCCCTCCACGTCGTATTCGACATTTCGGTGATACGCCTCCACCACCGCGCCGAGAAACGGGGCAAGCGTATCCACGAATCCGGGCGCGATCTTGAGAAGGTCGTCCATCTGGCGCAGGTAGGAGTTGCCCACGAAAATGATGTCGTGGTCATACACTTCCGGTCCGGCCGGATCGGGGTGGAACCATTGCGGATCAACCGCCAGAGGAAGAAAACGGGCACGGTAACCGCGGTCATTCATAGGCTGGAGATATCCCTTGTCTGACACGAAATCAATCCGCAGAGCCGACGGCCGGAATTTTTTTACCTGGATGATCTCCTCAAAAAACGGGTCGTCCACCGACCAGTTGCAGTGTATTATGCGATGCGTTTCGAGAATGGCGTGCAGCACACCGGTGGCGTCGAGGCCCCACTCGTTGACCGTGACCAGAAGGGAACACCCGTGGGTCAGGAGGATCTGCGCCACCTGGGTGGCCTGTTCCTGCGACGGATGAGGGTGGATATCGATAACGATCACCTTCGCGTCCGG
>JAFGOU010000585.1 GCA_016926315.1 Chitinispirillaceae bacterium | reverse complement strand
GTCCAGAGGTAATGAACAAACAGGGGAAAATCAAAGGCACAGCGCTGCGCCCTTAGGTGCGAAAAATTTTCACTCCGCAGCGCTGAAAAAAATGTTTTCAGGGGGGATCCTCACCCCCCTATACCCGAAAACAGTTGTCCCGGCTGGATTGGTTAGCTATTTTTTCATACAGCGTCACCAGAAGAATGCACGGGAAAGGATACTGTCTTTCATTTTTCAGCGCACCGGCGATGTAGTAAATCCGATACCGGGAACCGACACTCCATGAGCCTTCGTTTCAAACTACCCCTTTTTACCACTCTTTTCGTGCTGCTCGCATCGATTACCCTGCTCGGCATTTCAATCCACCAGCATGTTGAAAAAAGAACCCGAGACATCAACACGCTCCTCGATCTCCGCGAAAAGGGCAGCGACATCAACACGCTTGTGGACTCACGTATCGATCAAATCAGATCCGACTCCCATACCATCATCCGCGAACGGATCGTGTATTCGCTGGTCCTGCTGTTTGTCTGCGCGCTGGCGATCTTTCTATTGTCCCGGCTCATCATCGGGCCGCTCAACCGGCTGGTCGCTCTTTCCGGAGAAATCGCCAGCGGGGAAAAAAGTTTCGCCGAACGGATCACCCTCCGGAGCGATGACGAAATCGGCCGCCTGACCGGCAGTTTCAATACCCTGCTTGAACACATCGAACTGTCGATTGCCACGGCCCGGCAGACGGCCGAACAATACCGGGAACTCATTGAAAACGCCAACAGCGCCATCATCCGCCTTGATGGCCGCGGCATCGTACTGTTTTTCAACGAATACGCTCAAAAGCTGTTCGGATATGCTCCGGAACAGGTCATCGGCATTCCGGTGACCGAAACCATTGGAAAGCCGCTCGATCCCGACATGCCGGAAAAAACCATCATCGAACTCATGACACACGGGACCTACGGCGAGCTTGAACACCGGACCAGCAGCGGACGGTATCTCTGGATCGCGTGGACCATCCGTCCAATGGCTGACGAGCGCGGCATCGTGACGGAATATCTCTGCGTGGGAAGCGATATCTCCGAACGTAAAAAGGCCGAAAAATTCGCGGCGCTTGAGCGGCGGAGGCTCATCCAGACCGATAAAATGGCCACGCTCGGTATTCTGGCCGCCGGCATAGCGCACGAAATCAACAACCCCAATAATTTCATCATCCTGAACAGCCAGAACCTTTCTGAGTTATGGAAGGACATTGCTCCGGTTCTTGACCGTTACACCCATGACCGGCCCGATTTTTCCCTTGCAGGCATTCCCTATACGGAGATGAAAACGGATATTCCCTTTCTCCTGCAGGGCATTACCGACGGCGCCCGCCGGATCAAACATATCGTGGACTCGCTCAAGGATTTTGCGCGGCAGGATTCCGGCGACTTCAGGGAGCATGTCGAGGTCATCAAGGTCATCGAGGCGGCCAGGCTCATTGCCGGCACCATGATCAAAAAAGCGACAGCCCACTTTTCCGTTGAGGTGCGGGGCGAGATCCCGGCGCTAAGGGGTAATTTCCAGCGGCTGGAACAGGTGCTGATCAACCTTATCGCCAATGCGTGTGAAGCAACCGTTGATCCGGAGAAACCGATCGTCATTACGGTCGACTACCAGGCATCTTCACGCAGCATACTGATCGCCGTGATTGACCGGGGGACAGGGATCAGCCCGGAAAACATGAAAAATATCGTCAGCCCGTTCTATACGACCAAGCGGGACTCCGGAGGAACCGGACTCGGACTCGCCATTGCCTATTCCATTATCAAGGACCATGGAGGCGAGCTTAAATTCAGTTCGGTCATCGGCAAAGGCACGACGGCGACCATCATGTTGCCGACATCATAATCGGGAAAGCGAGATATACATGATAGCTCGAGCGTCATCCTATCCGGTGCTTTTAGTGGACGATGAGGTCCAATTCCTGCAGAGTGCGGCCATTACCCTGCGCGTGGCGGGATTCGACGTTACCGTCTGTTCAAACAGCAGGGAGGTCGTCGCACTGGCAGCGGAACGTGAATTCGGCGCGATCATGCTCGACATCCTCATGCCCGGCCTTTCAGGCACCGCCCTGCTGCCGGAACTGAAACGGACCGCGCCTCATTCGCAGGTAATCATGGTAACCGCCGTGACCGACGTTGAGACCGCCGTCGCCTGCATGCGCCAGGGCGCCTTCGACTACCTTGTCAAACCGGTTGAAAAGGACCGGCTGGTGACGACGGTTCGCCGAGCGATTGACATGGTAGAACTCAACCACGAAAACATATCCCTCCGCGACCACCTTCTGCGCAACCAGCTCGAACACCCGGAGACCTTCGAACCGATCGTGACCCGCGACCGCAGCATGATCGCCATATTTCAGTACATCGAGGCGATCGCCCAGACCCGGATGCCGGTCCTGGTAAAGGGAGAGACCGGCACGGGCAAGGAGCTTGTCGCGCAGGCAATCCACCGTGCCAGCGGACGGAAGGGTGAATTCGTATCGGTGAATGCTTCGGGCCTCGGCGACGCCCTGTTCTGCGACACGTTGTTCGGCCACGAACGGGGAGCTTTTACCAGCGCCGATGGCAGACGGGAAGGGCTCGTGGCCAAGGCTGCAGGCGGCACGATGTTTCTAGATGAAATAGGAGACCTCGCCCTCGAAACGCAGGTCAAACTGCTCCGGCTCCTCGAGGAGCGGACCTACTATGCCATGGGCTCCGACACCCAGCGCATTACCGATGCGCGGTTTGTGGTCGCAACCAACTGCGACCTTGCGTCACTCCAGAAGGAGGGCCGATTCAGGTCTGACCTCTATTACCGGCTGGAGGCCCACAACATCGAGCTTCCCCCGCTCCGCGCCCGTCGTAACGACCTGCCGCTTTTGATCGATTGTTTCGTCGAAGTGGCAGCGCAGCAGCTTGGAAAAAACCCGCCCAGCGTACCGGCATCGGTGTATCCAGCGCTTGAAAGTCACCCCTTTCCCGGCAACGTCAGGGAGCTGCGCAACATGATTTTTGACGCGGTCAGCGTCTGCGCCGGGCCGGCGCTTGACGAGACCTATTTTTTCGACCGGCTGCAGAAAAATCTTGCCTTCTCCTCGCAGCAGCATCCTCCCGGTGATTTCTCGCGGGAGGCTCTTTCACGGCTGTCATCGCTCCCTTCGCTAAAGGAGGCGGAACAGATGCTCATTGAGGAGGCTCTTCAACGCTCCAACGGTAATCAGACCATGGCTGCCAGCTTTCTCGGCATGACCCGTTCGGCACTCAACAAAAGACTGACAAGGGCTAAAGGCGACGGATCCGGCGATCTCCCGTCTGACAGTTGAGCCGACCGGACAAATGTCCTCATGCGGGACAAATGTCCCACCCTTTCCGGAACCTGAAGCGGCCCGCCTTACTCTACAGCCACGTTTTTTTCCTGCTCCGCCGGCCTGTCGATCATGGCACGATGGTTGCAAGGTTGTTACCATGACTGTTTGGTCAACAACCGTTTCACCTTATCAAGGAGTAACGTATGGTTCCTCTTAAAAGTATCGTGTCCTGTTCCCTTGCCCTGCTGTTCGCTTCAACGCTCTATGCGGAAGAGAAATCTTCGGCCCAGGGCGCGACAACCCAGGTTGCAACCGCAACAAAAACCCAGGCAGCTCCGGAAGTAAAAACGGCGGCGGCAAAAAAAGATGGCGATGCCCGGTCGGCACCCGGCCTGATGAAAATGGATTACATGCACGGCGCGATGTGCAGTAAAATGGTCGCTGCTGGCAACGGAGGCGTTATCATCCTCATGGGCAATCGTCTGCTTAAATATGACGCGAATCTGACGCTTGTCAAAGAAACAGAAATCAAGCCGGCAGCGGAACCGGAAAAAAAAGCCGTAAAGCCGATGGCTCCCGAAGTAAAACCTGCGGACACAAAAAAATAGCGACCATCTTCCGCGAAAAAGATGGCGACCCATGCCGGCATCAAAAAGTAATGAGCGTCCGACGGGACTGCCGTTCCAAGAAATTCCGGCATGGTTTCATTTTTTCCGGTGGTATTCCTGAACCTGTTTTGGTCTGCGATCCTCGACGATCGGCGAAGAATTTTATTGTCCCTGAAAGGAGTCTGTATGAAACACCTGCGAATTTTCCCCATAGTCATCATAGCGCTCGCGGCCGGCATGATCGTTCCATTTTCCGGATGTTCGAAAAAAGTCACCCAGGTGGCGACGCTGCCGGTTGAGGAACCCGAACCGGAGCCGATCCCCGAGCCCGTCATCCCCCCCCCCGTTGACAGCAGCGCGATCATCGCCGGGCTTCTCCGCGATGCGCTCAGAAACATCTATTTCGATTATGACCGGTCGGATCTCCGGCCTGACGCCATCGAACGGTTGACGATCATCGGCCGCCTGCTCCTTGAACGGTCAAAGGTGATCATCACCATCGAGGGCCACTGCGACGAACGCGGTTCGTCGGACTATAACATGGCCCTCGGGGAGCAGCGAGCCCGGGCGGCAAAGAGCTGGCTCGTCACCTATGGTATTGAAGAAAGCAGGGTCCAGACCACTTCTTTTGGAAAAGAACGGCTGGCTTCGTTTGGATGCAGTGATGATGGCTGTCATCAGCAGAACCGCCGCAGTGAATTTGTGGCAACCGTTTATTAACCCTGCAGCCCCGCAGACCAATGATACGAAAAAGCGATGATCTGTGCCGAATGCCTATCGGCGCCGTAGACGGCATTCTGGGCAAGGTCGATGATCTTTATTTCGACGACCGTTCCTGGATTGTCAGGTACCTGGCCATTGATCTGGACAGCCGTCAAAAGGCCAAAAGCGCGCTGATCTCTCCCCTGGCCCTTGAAGATTTTGACGGCGCCACCCTGAAAGTATACCTGACAAAAAAAGAGGTGGCCGACTGCCTTGACCACGACTTCGCTACGCAGTCGTCCATTCAGGAACGAGACCATGCCGGCAGGTTATACCAGGCGGCACATCCCTTCGGCGCGGCAAGCGGCCCCGCAGCGGCGTTCCCGTTCGTTCTTCCCGCCGGCGACC
>JAFGOU010000584.1 GCA_016926315.1 Chitinispirillaceae bacterium | reverse complement strand
GTCCAGAGGTAATGAACAAACAGGGGAAAATCAAAGGCACAGCGCTGCGCCCTTAGGTGCGAAAAATTTTCACTCCGCAGCGCTGAGTCAACGTCAGGAAAAAAACCATCAGGGGGCCTGCGTTTCGACGGCTCCGGTATCAGGCTACAAGAGCCGCCGCAATACGTTCCATGCTGCGCTGGTACTGCCCATCCGGGTTTTTCACCACAAACGGCACGCGTTGAACGATCGCCTGGTCCATGGTGACCTCGAACGGCAGGTGGCCGAGGATGGTGGGGGTCAGGCCTAGATAGCGTTTGACCACCTTGGCGAAATTTTCGATGATCCGGAGCTGGCCGGGATCGTGCACCGCGTTGGTGACCAGACAGAGCTTGTAGGCGCGTTTGGCGAAAAACTCCCTGAACTGCGCGATCTTCTGCGGCGACTTTTGTTCCAGCTCCCGCACCAGCGAATCAAAATGGATCGACTGCCTCTCCATCTGCTGCGGCTGAAGCATCTCCTTGATGGTTGATTTCATCTTCGTGTCGAAATAGAACAGCCTGAGCAGGAACCTGAAAAGATAATTTTTAATGAACAGATAGGCGTTTTCCAGCGCGGTCGGAAGCGGTTCGACGATAATGATCCCGATGGACGCGAGCGAAAAAAAATCGATGGCGCGGTGATGGGTGCCGGCTTCGATATCGAACACGATGACGTCGGCATCGAGCTTCCGCAGCGCCGCAAAAAACTTCTGGTTCATCTGATAGTTGGGCGAAATAATCGACAGGATGTCGCACGCCGAGCTGATGAGCGACAGGTTGGGGTAGGGCGTGGGAAGCAATACGTTGTCAAGACTGGTCCGGGAATCACTGAAAAAATCAGCGAGCGTGACGGCGGGCCGCGGCACGCCCACGAAGGTGTGCAGGTTTGCCGCGCCGATGTCGGCGTCGATAATGACCACCCGTTTGCCCTGCCGGGCGAGCGTGACCCCGAGATTGGCGACAAAACTCGATTTGCCGATCCCGCCCTTGCCGCCGGCAACGGAGATGACCCTTTTACTTCCCCAGTCGCTCATGGGCGGTCCCGTTTTTTTAAAATAGGTCGCATGAAAGCTTCCACCCCTTGCCGCAGTTCATACACTCCACATTGTCGCACGGTTCCAGCACATCACCCTTGAGCCAGGTACGGAGCATGCCGCACCCGGTGCAGGCATATTCGCCGGAAATTTCCACCGTTACCCCGATGGCGATTTCGGGCTGGTCAACAAGCGGCTCCATGAAAATTTTTTCAACGGCCGGCGCCGGCGGAGCAGGTTCCGGAGCGGCAGGGGCCGTGACAACGGCGACGGGCGGCGGCTCGGCCAGGACGGGCGCAGGGGTCGGCGCCGTTTCGCTCGTGACCGGAAAGGCGGTGTTCCACTCCTCGACCGAAGAATAATAGACAAGTCGCTGATCGGGATGGGAGATCTCCAGCGCTTCAAACTGCTCGCGCGTTACCGGGATGACGATCAATCCCTGTCCGGCCGCTTCAAACTCCCGTGTCCATAGCTCGAGCCAGTTGAGAAGCGCGGACGAGGCCCGCTGCTCGGCACGGAGCAGCACTCCCGTGAACCTGGTTTTATCGTTCAGGCTCCTCCTTAGACGGCGCTCGAATGCGTCAACGACTTTGTTGTCCTTGATATCCTCATCGGCGATCGTAATAAGCAGATGGTCCATGTTCTTGCGTATCCACCAGGCGCATCGGGCGATGCAAACCCTTCCCTGCAATGCGCATCTTGCCGGGATGGGCAGGAACGACAACAGATAACCGATTATATTTTACGGTGTAAGTGGCGGCAATTCAAGAAGGTTATCCGGTTGCGCCCGTGGAAACAAACAGGGAGAAGCCGTTATGACGTCGACGGCATTCTCATGCAGGCGTGCTGGCGGTGGGGACCGGTACGACACTTGCCGCAGGCCAGGGCGCGGCGTTCAAATATTTCCTCTGATTCGACTTCAGGAGGAGCATAAACGGGACGGGACCCGGCGGGGGTATTTTTTTTCATTGTATCGGCCATTTCACCTATAAATTACCATTATCATGCCTGATTATCAATACTCTTTTTCACCGTCGAACGATGACACGTCCCCATCTCATGCTTCTTCAGCCAGATCTCCAGCACACAGAGGGAAAACAGACGGTCTGAAAAATTACGTCTCCCGGACGCGTGTTCCGAAACCAGCCACTGAACATAGGCCGGGTTAAGGTATCCGCGCCGCCTGACGGTCTCCTCGGAAAGAAGGTCGCCCGCCATTTCACGCAAGTCCTCGCGAAGCCATCGGGCAATCGGCACCATAAAGCCGCGTTTGGGCAGCGAGAGCATCTTCTGCGGCAATACCCCCTTGAGCGACGAGCGGACAAACCCTTTGAGCCGCCAGCCTTCCATGCGCATTCGTGCCGGCAGACGCAGGGCAAAGGCAAGCAGTTCATGGTCGCAGAACGGCACGCGCAGCTCAAGCGAATGCCACATGCTCAACCGGTCGGCCATCCGGAGCAGGTCATCGGAAAGATAGGTCTGAAGATCGAGACCCATTGCCTTGTCGGCCGGTGCCGGGGAGGGCCACTGATTGAACAGGTCACGATAGGCACCGATGTCCTCGACCGCGCTGATACTGCGCCTGAATTCCGGTGAGAACGCGCTGCCGTTCCAGTCGTCAGGCATGAACAGCACCCATTGAAGATACTGCTGGTCAACCGGCAGCGTGCCACTTTTTAAAAATCGCTTCAACCGGGCCGCCTGATCACGATGGCTTCCGGACTCAGGGAGCAGGGTCGCCAGGCGGTTCGCGGCAAACGAACGGAGGATGGGGGGGATAACGCGATAGGCAGAGGCGGCCTGGACGCCAAGGTAGCGCGGATATCCGCCAAACAGTTCATCCCCGCCGATGCCGGAGAGCGCCACGGTCACCGAGCGCCGCGCGAGTTCGGCCACGAGAAACGTCGGTATTGCGGAGGCATCCGCGAACGGCTCGCCCATGGCTTCCACCACCGTTTCAAGCAGCGCGGCGCTGTCGGGCGAAAGGAGCTCTTCGGTATGATCGGCGTTAAAAGCGCGGGCAAGCGTTCGCGCCTCATTCGTTTCATTGAATTCCTCGTCGATCGTGGCACTGTAGCCGATGGAAAACGTTTTAACCGGGCCGTCCGTAACCGCGCGCATCATGGCAAGCATCGCGCCGGAGTCAAGCCCGCTCGACAGCAGAAGCCCAAGCGGCACATCGCTTACCAGGTGCGCGCCAACGGTCTCCTTGAGGAGGACCCTGAAACGCTCCTCGGCTTCGGGGACGCTGGCCTCCGGCGCGCTGTTGCGCGCCAGCTCAGCCATGTCGAAGTAGCGCCGGGAGGAAAACACCCCTTCCCGTATCGAAATGATCTCGCCGGGGTGAACCTGTGAGACCTTTTCAAAAATCGTCCCCGGCCGCGGGATATACCCGAACGTCAGAAAACACCCTATGGCCTGCGGATCGACCGACAATCCCGGGAGGGCCGCGTGGAGCGCCGGCAGTTCCGAAGCAAAGATCATACCGCGTTCCTGTTTGGCATAATAGAGCGGTTTGATGCCGAACCGGTCCCGCGCCAGGTACATGATTTTTCGCTCCCCATCCCACAGGCAGAAAGCGAACATGCCGCGCAACCGCTTGACAAATTCATCTCCATGCTCCTCATAAAGATGCACGATGACCTCGGTGTCGCTGCGGCTTCTGAACACATGCCCCTTTTTTTCCAATTCATCGCGCAGAAAGCGGAAGTTGTAGATCTCACCGTTGAATACGACATGGATGGTCCCGGTCTCGTTCATGACCGGCTGATGGCCCCCGGGAATATCAATAATAGAAAGGCGGCGTATGCCGAGGCCCACGCCTCCTTCACCATAGGTTCCTTCGTCATCCGGGCCGCGCCGAACGAGCCGGCACAGCATCCGGTCGAGAAGCGATGGATCAAAAAGGTTGTAGTGCCCGCAAATCCCGCACATAGTATTCCCGTCTGGAAAGCGGTCGAAGCCAAACCCCGCACCTGGCGTCCGCACCGGCACGGCGGTCTGCGCACGACCGCGACTAGGCGCCGGTTTGAGTGTAATGGTATGATTCCGCCCGAAAAATGTCTATCCGGGCCCGGTCCGCAGAGCGATCTCCCGTACTGCTTCCGCGCGCGCGCAACAACTCCGTGACGCACCCCTGAAATCGCCGGATTCAACATACGCAAGACCGTGACAACGGCTGCACCAGGCGCGCTTTCCGCACCGTTCGCATTCATCACAAAGCCGTTTTTCTTTTTTCCTGAACGACCGCGCGGCCGCCCCATGCCAGAGGGATGCGAACGGGGCGTCCTGCAGGGAGCCGAATCGCACGGGAAGCTGGATGCACGGCATCAGGTCGCCGGAGGGAGTAATCCCGGCCACGCTCCTTCCCGCATCGCAGTGGAGATGCGCCGCGCCGTCGTCAAACGCGGCCGTCGCGCCCATGTCATGCGCAAACTGTGCGTGCTGGGCAACGCTGAGGGCAAAGGGCGACCGACGCTCCGGAAGGGACGGAACGACGAACGAATCACACTCAAACAGACAGCCCATTTTTTCCGCAAGGTCACGAATCGGGCGGTACTGCCCGAAGTTGATTGACGATACCGTGTGCTTCACCATCACCCTGGTTCCGGTCGAGGACAAAAAACGTATGCCCCGAAGCGCTCCGGCGAAGCTGCCGGTGCAGCCGGTCAGCCGGTCGTGCTGGGCCGCAGACGCCGCATGCAGGCTCACCCCGACGTCCATGATCTGCAAGGCAGCCAGTCTGCGCGCGATGGACCGCGTAAGAAGGGTACCGTTGGTAATGACGCTGACGGCAATCCCGCACTCCCGCGCCGCGGCGATGATGCCGAGTATATCCTTGCGCACAAACGGTTCGCCACCGGTCACGGTCAGATACAGCGTCCCTGCATCGGCAAGCTGGCTGAAAAGGGAGGACCACGCCGAAAGGCCAAGTTCGTCGCGCCCCGTTTTTGTGAAATGTTTCTGATAGCAGAAATAGCAGCGGAGATTGCAGCGGTAGGTGACCTCAACGACTGCGCTTAAGGGAATATTCCGTGCTGATGCCCGGAGGTTGATACGCTGGGAAAGGGTCTTTGCGGTCATGGAGAGGGGCGGTTAACGGTGGCGTTCGTCAGGAGGTAGCCTGGACAGAAGAGGGGATGCTCTGTGGCAGGGTAATTTCGGCAAAATACGACTGCGGATACAGATAGTCCTCTCCCGATTCGTCAACGACCCTGATAAAACCGTCCTGTTCCGCTTTCTTGCCAGGAATGACCCGGTACACCTTGTGAAGAACCAGGTCTTCACAATCGCCCGTGCGCACGTTCAGGAAAAACCAGGTTTTACTATTTCCATTTTTCATGAAAAGCTATCCCAGAAAGCGTTTGCCTTTTCCTATGGGAGCAACAGAAACATAGTAATATGCCGCATCGCGTGTTTTAGTGGGTGACCACAACATATAGTGGAAAATGGTATCTTCATTAGCATGGAAGCAACGACATCGTTTTTCGAGAGCATTTTAGGCATCAAGCGACCCTGGTATATTACGCAAGTGACCCACAGTAACGATAATAACCGGGTTGACCTATATGTTGAGCACGATAAGGGAATACGCTTTCCATGTCCGGTCTGCGAGGAATTTTGCTCAATATACGACCATGCCCCGGAGCGTGAATTTAGGCATCTTAACGTGTTCAATTACAAAACCTATATTCACGTTCGGGTTCCACGGGTCGATTGTGCCCGACACGGGATTCAACAGATTGTACATGGCCTTTCAGCGCCGAATAGCACGGTAACGTATGATTTTGAACGCATGGTGATTGATTTCGAACAAGAATGCAGTATGGAGAGCATATCTCGACTACTGAATATCGATTGGCATCTATGCCAGAAAATACAGGAACGGGCTGTAGAGCGTGGAAGAGAACGGAAAGGCATCGTTTTGCCTAAACATATCGGTGTTGACGAGAAATCGTTTGCGAAACGCCATAAATATGAAACGATCGTTTATGATACCGAGGGCGGAACAGTTGAAGATGTCATAGATGACCGGGAACAGAAAAGTCTGGTGGCATATTTTCAAAAGTTTTCGTTGGAAGAACGAAATAATGTTGAAACGATATCAATGGATATGTGGGACCCCTATATCGCGGCGACGAAAGAATATATACCTCAAGCCGACGAGAAGATTGTTTTTGACCATTATCATGTAACGAAAATTGTGACGAAGGCGGTAGATGAAGTGCGCAAAAATGAGCACCGGGAATTAATGGAACGGGGAATCGACATTTTAAAGGGCACCAAATATCTCTGGTTATGGAATGAAGAGAATATTCCAGACTTTCGCAAAGAGGAATTTGAACGTTTGCGTTCGCAAGACCTGAAGGTTTCGAGGGCGCAGGCATTGAAGGAAAATATCCGTAATTTATGGAAATACAAGTCGGTAGGATGGATGGAAAAATACTTCAAACGATGGTATTTCTGGGCAACGCATAGTCGTCTTCGTCCCATGATTAGGGCTTGCTGAACAGGTTGTCTATATTTAACACTCCAAGGCCGGAGTATTCACGACGTCATCCATTACAAATATATTAAGCAG
>JAFGOU010000583.1 GCA_016926315.1 Chitinispirillaceae bacterium | reverse complement strand
GTCCAGAGGTAATGAACAAACAGGGGAAAATCAAAGGCACAGCGCTGCGCCCTTAGGTGCGAAAAATTTTCACTCCGCAGCGCTGATACGCGGACGATCACCGCTCACCACGCGGAAACACCGGGTTACCGCACGTCTTTCCGCTCGCGTATATACCGCTGTGCAACGTCGATAACCGGAATGCCTTTTGTATTGGCGATAGCCTCAAGATCGTCATGTTCCGCCTTTATGAACCCGATCCCTTTGTAGAGGCACCGCTTTTCAGAAACGACCTGTCCCGCCAGCTTGCCCTGACGACGCTCCCGGTCAGCCGTCACGCGCCCGACGGTCTGAACCCTGACTCCCAGGGTCCGGGTATGGAACATGACAAGATCGGTAAGCCGGGAGGCCTCTGGCAACGATGCGATTACGGTCAGGCGGTATCCAGGTCTCCCCTTCTTCATGTAAATCGGCGTCCATGACACGTCGAGCGCCCCCTTCTCCATGAGAAGCGCTGCGACGCTACCCATGATCTCGCCGGAAATATGGTCCATCTCGCTCTGGAGCACCATTACCCGGCCGGCGCCTTTCACCGTAGTCCTCTCCTCCGTTTCAATGATCAAAACCCGTAGAAAATTCGGGTGGTCTTTGAACTCTTTTGCGCCGCATCCATTACCGCTCCCCTTCATAAAGCCTGACGGGCAGGTACGTTCCTGGCGGCCCAGTGTCGTTAAAAGGGCGGCGCCGGTCGGAGTGAGCAGTTCGGTCGGGATGGGAAGCCGTGTAACATGCAAACCCCTGATAAGGGCGGCGGTCGCAGGCGCGGGTACCGGCATGACGCCATGTTCGGTGGCGATGGTCCCCTGTCCTTCGGTAAGCGTTGAAAAGACAACCGTGTCGATATGAAGGTAATCGAGCGCCAGACAGACGCCCACGATATCGACGATCGTATCCACCGCGCCGATCTCATGAAAATGAACATGGTCTTTGGGAATGCCATGAGCATGCGCTTCCGCCACGGCGATCCTCTCAAGCACTTCTTCGCTCCGTTCCCGTACCGACGGGGAAAATTTCGCTTTTCTGATAAGGCGCAGGATATCGGGAAGGTGCCGATAGCTTTTCGGGGTGTCCCATTTCATGTTCAGGCGGCAGCACCGGATCCCGTTGCGATACACACGCGACGCCCGTATCGAAAGACCGGAAATAGCGAGACGGCGAAGCTCCTTATTGATGAATGCAACGGGAATGCCAAGGTCGACGAGCCCGGCGAGTATCATGTCTCCGCTCGCACCGCTTAACAGATCAAAATAAAGGATTTTTTCCATGGAGCCTTCCTGGTATAGGTTACCTGTCAGGATAAAAATATACTAACGCCGGTCGATCGTGTCGATGGCGTTTCCAAGGAAACTACAGCATCTGTACCGGATCGACGTCGATGATAAGCCTTGTTTTCTCGGGAAGTTTTTTTTCCCGTTCCCGCACGCGCGAAAGAAGCATTCCAAGACGTTTTGAAGATGATGATTTAAGCAGCAGCGAATGCCGGAAAATGGTATTCACCCGGTAGAGAGACGCCGGAGCGGGCCCGAGGACGATAATATCAGACGATTCATTCCGTATCGTATCCGCGAGGCGTTCCATCTCCCTGCGTGCCATAACCTCATGCGGCCCTTCCACGATGATGCGGGCAAGACGCGCAAACGGCGGATAGCACAGGGAGCGTCGGTGGTTCATCTCCTCCCGGGAAAAACCCTCATAATCATGGCGGGCGGCAAAGCGGATCGCCGGGTCGTCGGGATAACAGGTCTGAATGACCACCTCGCCTGCGTTGTCGCTGCGGCCTGCCCGACCGGCGACCTGCGCCAGCAGTTGAAACGTCCGTTCCGAGGCGCGGAAATCAGGGAACAGCAGGCCGGTATCGGCCTGCAGTACTCCCACGAGGGAGACCCCGGGGAAATTCAGCCCCTTGGCAACCATTTGCGTACCCAGAAGAATGTCCGCTTCTCTTTGGGCAAATGCGTCGAGCAGATCATGATGGGCGCCTTTCCGCCGGGTCGTATCGTGGTCCATACGCAGAATACGAGCATGCGGGAACAGACGGCGAATATGCTCCTCAGCTTTCTGGATGCCGGTGCCCTGGTATTTCATCTGATCACCGCGGCAAACCGGACAGGTATCGGGCGCGGCCTGGTCGTGTCCGCACAGATGGCATTTCAAGGTCGCATCATTCAAGTGGTAGCGCAGCGTTACCGAACAGTTCGGGCACTGGTGTGAATACCCGCACTCCTTGCACAGCAGCGTGACGGAATAACCGCGACGGTTGAGCAGAAGAATGATCTGCCGGCCTGCCGCCAGAGCTTTTTTAATATTTTCCTCAAGCGGTCGAGAGAGAATGGTCCAGTTGTTCGATCGGCGTTCTTCGTTCATGTCTGCAATCTGTACCGTTGGAAGGCATGCCGGTCCGAACCGTGCGGTAAGGGTAAGCAGATGGTATTTCCCCTGCCGGGCGTTATGAAAACTTTCCAGGCTCGGTGTGGCGCTTCCGAGAAGCACGATCGCCTTCTGGAAATGGCCGCGCATGATCGCAACATCCCGGGCATGGTAGCGGGGATCGGTGTCGGTCTGCTTATAACTGGAGTCGTGTTCTTCGTCCACGATAATGAGACCGACCTTGTCCATGGGAGCAAGAATGGCGCTTCGCACCCCGATCACGAGACGTTTGGCCCCGGTGACAAGTTCCTGAAGGGCATCACGGCGCTCTCCGTCGGACATGTGGCTGTGGATCACGGCCACCAGATCGCCAACGGCCGATCGAAAACGCCTGATGGTTTGCGGGGTGAGGGAAATTTCAGGAACCAGAATGATAACGGTTTTACCGGCAGCGAGCATTTTCGCGGCGAGTTCGGTATACACGTGGGTCTTGCCGCTTCCGGTAATGCCGTGCAGCAGAAACGGCCGGTCGGGCGCGTCAAACCGTGCCGTTACCGCATCAACGGCCCGGCGCTGGTCAGCAGTCAATTCGATCCGTTCGCGCGGCGCCTCAAATCCCAGTTCATATGCCTTGCGTACCACCGCCTTCCGTTCCCGGAGCAGGTATCCTTTTTTATGCAAGGCGCGAATCATGTGCGGCTTGACCGATTGCCGAGCGAGCCATTCCGTGGCGCTCAGAACGCCGCCGTCATTCTTCATCCGGCACCAGGCGGCTTCCTGTGTCGCTGTCAACGTATCGGCCGTACGAGGTTCAGAAACCGCCTCGTAGACGGTTACGGTCAGCTCCCTGCTCCGGGAAATCCCCTTGGCGCAGAGCGGCCTGAAAACACGACCGAGATCGCACTGATAGTATTCCGCAAGCCATTCATACAGCCGGATGAGCGATTTGTTCGCATCGGTCCAGTGCTCTGATCGGACGCCCACTATCTCCTTGAGTGCCGCGTGAGAAGAACTGTTTTTCAAACGGACCGCCACGCCCCAGATCGTTCTGCCGCGTAAATCGACCAGGACGGGCATTCCTGGAACCACCCTTCGTTCAAGTGATGGAGGAATCCGGTAATCATAAAGTCCTGACAGCGCGATGGGAAACGCGACCGCCGCAATCCGGTCATATTGTCCCGCAGTGCCTGAATTATCTTGACCCATAATGCCAGTCATGGTATAAATTGAGATAATACATTGAATTGTGAAACTCCGGCATCCTGTTGAAAGAGCGATCCGGCAACACGATAATTTACAGCCGTCCCGGCGATAAATCCAGCATTTTTATCACCGGCATGAAAAACAGAGTCTTTTTCAAGGATAGATCAAGTGTATATCGGAATACGGGAAGCCCGACCGGGGATGACGCTCGCCGAGGACCTGCAACTCCCCAAAGGAGCCGGGCTGGTTCAGAACGGACGCCAGCTCTCGGCCGACACCATTGACCTGCTTATACGGTCCGGGGTGAGCCGTATCAATGTCATCGATCCGGCTGTCACCCCTGCCATTCCGCAAAAGAGGCCGCCGGATACTAATACGACATCGGCCTCATCCCCGGTACCGCACGCACCTTCTCCCTTGTCGGCGCAAACGAGACCGTCTCCTGCAGAAAAATCCGCCGAAGCCGCAAAACCGCCACGGTATTCGGTAACCATCAGCCCTGACGTCATGTCTGCCCGTTTGGTCATGGACCCGGACGGTCCGGTATCGGAGGAGATCGATAATAACAAGCTTCTGGAGGCGCTTAACAAGGCAGGCATTTTTTTCGGTATTGTAACCGACATGTTTCCCGACATTGTTCAACGATGGAAGGCCAACAAGCGCCATTACGAATTCGAGGGGGTTGCCAAAGGGTCTCCTCCCGAACCCGGTAAAGAAGGCATTTTCCAGATCAAGTCACACCATATCAGCAGCGCCTCGGATGCAGAGACCATTCGGCAATCAAAATTTTACTGGGAGGTGACCGAAAAACTGGGGAACATCCACTGCGTCTCCGCCGGAGCCATTGTTGCGGAAAAACTGTTCGATACTCCCCCGCTTCCGGGATCGAATGTAAGGGGGGAACCGCTTGTTACCGACCAGATGAAATCTTCAAAAATCACCCTGGGCGGGGGGCTCGTCTTCTCAAGCGACCGGACGAAAATCATCGCCGACAACAGCGGCATTCTCTTTTACATGAATGACACCATCGGCCTGTTTCCTCTCGACATGAACGGCTCCATCGAGGTGACGGTCGATGCCGACCAGATGGCGGCGCACCTTGTCATCCACCCTCCTGCGCCGGGGGGGGGCATGCCCCAGGAAAAGGAGATCCGCTCGCTCCTGAGTAATAACCGGGTGCTCTGGGGCATTGACGATAAGGCGATCGCGGACCTGGTCAGTGGTTTTAAGGAAGAACGGTTTCCAGGGGAACCTTACACTGTGGCCAGAGGGCAGCCTCCGCAGAACGGCGAAAACGGCAAAATCGATTTTCTTTTCAACACGAGCACCTCTCTTACTCCAAAAGTGAATCCCGACGGCAGCGTTGACTTCAAAAACGTTTCCATCGTCAACTCGGTCTCCAAGGGACAGGAACTCGCTCGCCTCACGCCGCCGACAAAAGGGCTCCCGGGAAAAAATCTCCGCGGCGAGACCATTCCGTGCAAAGAAGGATCGGCTGCCATGCTTCCGATAGGGCCCAATACAGAGCCGCACCCTACAAACGATGACCTCCTGGTCGCTTCGGTCGACGGGCTTGTCCGTTTTACCGGTTCGTATATTGAAATATGCGAAGGGTACGTGATTCAGGGTGACGTCGATTTTTCAACGGGAAACATCAACTACCAGAAGTCGGTCATCATCAATGGCGATATCAAGGCCGGATTTGCCGTTGAATGCGGCGGCGATCTCCAGGTTTCCGGCATCATTGAAGACTGCAACCTTTCGATTGGCGGCAATCTTCTCTGCAAATACGGATTTGTCGGCCAGGGCAAGGGTACCATCGAGGCAAAGGGCGATGTCAATATCGGCTTTATCCTTAACCAGACCGTTCGCAGCCATAAAAACGTCACCATCGCGAAAGAGGCGGTCAACAGTTCCATTTTTGCGCGACAATCAATCGTCGTGCACGGTAAGCCCACTTCGGTTGCCGGCGGCACCCTGATCGCACGGGAGTTGATCTCGGTCTATTCCGTCGGCAACCAGGGCGGCGTACGGACCAGCCTCGAAGTCGGGCTTGATTATACTCTCGTGGAGGAGCTGCGGAAAAACGAAGAGCAGGTGGCGGAAATCACCCAGAAATCCCGAAAGGTCATCGATACCATTAAAAGATACCAGCAGCTGGCAACGACAAAAAAGCGTTTTTCTTCCCAGGAGGAGTTCCTTTTCAGCAAACTGAAGCTCGCCATGGCCAAGATAGAAGAGCAATTGCGCATTCTTGATGAACGAAAAAAAAACATCCAGGTCAAAATGGCGGAGCTTGAAAATGCCATGATCAAGATAGAACACGCTGCGCTGTCCGGGACGATGTTCAAAATAGGCGACCGTCGGTTTGTGGTAAAGGAAGAGATCATCGGCCCCAAAACCGTACGCCTTATCCGCCAGGAAATACATATCGGGTAAGGAGAACCTGAAATTCCCTAACGGGAACAGCGGGGAAGTCCGGCTTTTTTTTCTGCACACCAAAAGGTGCATGAGTCAACGGGTCCGAATCGGTCCCTGAAATTTGCGTCAACCAGGCATTTCCAGCACTCCCCGCCAAATCGTTTTTCTCAAATGAAACACTGGCCGATTTTATTGAAAGACGGTATAATATTTTTTAACGATTCCCTAAGGCCCCCGACACCTTTGTTCACCGGCTGGAAAACGAACGTGAAAAACATCGAACTATCCACCCTGACCGCTGGTCAGGTTACTGCGCACGAATACCTGACCGAAAACGGCGATCTGCTCCTTGCCAAAGGCGTTCTGCTTACGAACCGTCACATCGATCTGCTCATGCGGCGGAATATCTTTACCCTGTATGTCAGGGAAAACGACGAAGAACAAGAGATACAGGCGATACTCACTACCGACTTCAATAAAATGCTGTCGGACCTTCCCCTTGATGAGCCTGCGGTCAAGCCCACGCCATCCATTCCGGATGCTTCATTAAAAGTCGCTCCCTACGCCCCAAAAGCGCTCTCGCAGCCTGAATTTAAAAATATCAAATCCGGCGAAGAGGGCCTGAATCAGCTCATAGCGAGCAGAAAAACAGTTGACCTCGATAATCGCCTGCAGGAAGGCCACTGCGTGGACCGTCCGGTCGGCATCCCGTTAAAGGAAAAAATACGCCAGATCGCCACATGCGAACGAACTGACGAATACCGTAAAATGGTCATGAGTGTGTACCTCCAGGCGATTGGAAAAACGAAAGTCATTCTTGATCAGCTTGCCGATGGAAAGCGGATCGACTACCTTGCCCCAAGGGGGGTGGTCGAACAGATCATGCGCATCTTCATGACCGACATGAGCTATCTGATCAATATCGTTTCCATGCAGCAGAAAAGCGAAGAACATATTTATAATCACTCGCTCAATGTCGCCGTCTACTCACTCTGCACCGCGACCGCATTCGGTTTCAACCAGCACCAGGCGCTCGAAATCGGCATCGGTGCGCTGCTCCATGACTCCGGCATGCTCCTGGTGCCACAGGAAATCTACCTTAAAAAAGGAAAATTGGAAAAAGACGAATGGTACGAAATAATGAAGCATCCCATTCTCGGGCTTCACCTTCTGGAAAAAGTCGACCGCCTGCCCGAATGGGTTCCCTATATGGCCTACCAGTGCCACGAACGAGAAAACGGAAAAGGGTATCCAAAACAGCGCAGCAGCAGGCTTATCCATAATTATGCAAAAATATGCGGGATCGCCGACATGTATGAAGCGTTTTCATCGCCTCGTCCCTACCGCGACGCCTACATTCCCTACAAAGCGCTGGAACTGGTCATCAAGGCATCGAAACAGGGGCTGCTTTCCGGAGAACTGGTTCGTTCGTTCGTCCAGTTCATGTCGCTGTTTCCTATCGGAAGCATTGTCGAACTGAGCAACCGTTGCATCGGAAAGGTGATCAGGACCAATCCCACCTCCCCTTCAAAACCGGTGGTCAGCGTGCTTTTCGATTCTGACGGAAACGAACTCTCCGGTTCAAAGATCTCCGAGGAAGACCTTTCCGTGAACCTCTCTGTTTCCGTAGTCAAGGCCCACCCGAACAACTTTCGCGGAATTACCTGGACGCAGGGATTTTGAAAACAACGCGGATTGCGGTGAAAAGCGGTCCCGGCATCACGATACCAAGGCCGACGCCGATTTAAAAATGCTTCATCATCGGCTTGCCTACCGGGAACACATTAAACCCGATGTCATAGAGCGAGCCATGATCGAGAATGTTCCTGCCGTCAAAAA
Source organism: Chitinispirillaceae bacterium (assembly GCA_016926315.1). Next base: position 414 of record JAFGOU010000583.1, on the reverse strand, counting down.
TAAAGGCCGGTTTTTCCATGCTGTCGAAGATTTTTTTATAATCGAGCTTCCGGTACCGGTCCCATTCGGTGCAGACGGCAATGGCATGGGCTCCCTGTGCTGCCGCGTACGGGTCGCCCGTCAATTCAACGCCGGAAAGCGCTTCCCCGAGATCGCGCCTGGCGTTTTCAAGCGCTGCGGGATCGGTGACCGCCACCAGCGCGCGCTCCTCCAGGAGCTGCCTGACCACGTCGATCGCCGGAGATTCCCGCGTGTCGCCGGTATCGGCCTTGAACGCAAATCCGAATACGGCGATTTTTTTTCCGGCGACCGTATTGAACATGGCAGCGATCATCTTGTTGACAAAGCGTCGTTTCTGCCAGTCGTTCATAAGCACCACGCTCTCCCAGTACCGGGCGACCTCAAACAGCCCGT
>JAFGOU010000582.1 GCA_016926315.1 Chitinispirillaceae bacterium | reverse complement strand
GTCCAGAGGTAATGAACAAACAGGGGAAAATCAAAGGCACAGCGCTGCGCCCTTAGGTGCGAAAAATTTTCACTCCGCAGCGCTGATGGTGTTCTCAACCGGCTTTGAAACGGCTGGAAAACAAGGTGGATCTATGGTATTGTATATAAACCTGTTGAAGAATCCGCTATAAAAACCGTCGAAAACTGCGTATGTTTATAATATCCAGCACCTTATCGTTGTCGAGAACGTTCGGGGAAATACCAGGAATTTAGCAAGAATGAATAATGACCGGAAACTAACCGTCCTTGTCGCTGATACCGATAGTTCAACAGTCGAGTCCGCCACCCATGCCCTTAAAAAAAACGGGTACAAGACCTTGCGGTTCCAGGAGAATCTTGAAATTCTTGACTCCCTGAAAAAAGTGTCCGTTGACCTGGTCCTCCTTGGAATTGGAATGCCGCCGATTGCCGGGGTCGAGCTCTACCGAAAAATTCTGGAAAGCAACCCCGGTTTGCCGGTGGTACTGCTCACTCCAACGGAGCAGCTCGCCGCCGCGGTCGCGGCACTTAAAAAAGGGGCGTATGATATCGTCATCACGCCGCCCTTTGACGAAGCATACCTTGTCAGAGTCGTTAAAAAGGCCGGGACTTTCATTCAGGCATCGCAGATCGAATCGCGGTATCAGTCGATGCTCGACGCAGAGGTGAAAAAGAAAACCGAAGCCTATAACGAGCTCATCACCCGGTCCAAGCTCACGACCCGTGAAATGGTGCAGCGACTTCTGGCCGCCGCTGAATTCCGGGACGACGAAACCGGAAATCATGTGAAAAGGATCGGCATGTTCGCGCTTATGCTCTCCGCCCAGCTCGGTCTGGACACTGGCTTCAAGGAGACCATTGCCGTGGCGAGCTCCATGCACGACATCGGCAAGATCGGCATCCCGGATTCGGTGCTGCTCAAGCCGTCGGGCCTCTCTCCGGTCGAGTTCGAAACCATGAAGAAGCACACAAAAATCGGCCATGATATTCTTGCGGGATCTACGAATACCTATCTGAAAATGGCGGCCACCATCGCGCTCGGGCACCATGAGCGGTACGACGGCACCGGCTATCCGCTGGGTACAAAGGGCGAAAAAATCCCCATGGAGTGCAGGATCGTCATGCTCTGCGACCAGTATGACGCCTTGCGCAGCAAGCGGCCGTATAAAGAACCTTTCGACCATGTAAAAACCAGCCAGATTATTACCCGTGGCGACGGAAGGACAAAACCCGAACATTTCGATCCGCGGGTGCTTGCCGCATTTGAAAAGGTCTCGCCCATGTTCGACAAGATGTTCGATGCGAACTGCGGACCTTAGAATCGCAGTGGTTTGCCACAAGTAACCGGTATTACTTGCCGGACAGTCCCTTGATGGCGTTCAGGACAACCGTATCCTCCGGTTGCGCCGCTCGTATCTGATGTAGCAGCTCCAATGCCTGCGCACTTTCCCCCATCCCGGCCAGAACGTTTGCAAGATCAAACCGTATTGCGTGGTTGTCCGGTGACAAGGCAAGCGCCTCTGTATAGGCGTCAACCGCTTCTTTTTTTTGCCCGGCCGCGGCCAGGCAGGCGGCGAGATTGCTAAAAGTGTACGGGTCTTTTTTACGTCTGACGCTCTTTTTGAATTGCTCAGCGGCTTCGGTGAAACGGCTGTTTTCCGTATAGACAATCCCCAGCACGTTATAATGCGAGGCGTCGAAAGGGTCACGCGCTTGGGCCTGTTTGATCAGCGCGGCACCGGAATCGACCATACCTATTGCGCAATACGATTGTCCGAGTAGCGCATACGCCTGTACAAGAGACGGGTCGAGAGCGATCGCCCTTTGCAGGTGCCGCTGTGCCTCTTCGTGATTGCCAATGGCTACCAGGGCTGCGCCCGCATTTACCAATGTGGAAACGACATCTGGTTCCAGATTGAGCGCCAGGCGGTACCTGACAATCGCCTGATCGTATTCGTCTCGATGTTGATGGATCGCGCCCATGACCGCATGTGCATACCCCGAGGGTTTTATAGAGAGTGCCTTTTCCAGCCAGAATTGCGCATCGCGGTCATTGCCTCTTGCCAGAAGTGCATCGGCATATTTTACCATCATGGGCGCGTTGTCGCGGGTCACGGCAATTGCACGGCCGAAGAGCGCGAGGTCGTTGTTCCAGTATTTGACCGTTTCCATGGTCAACGCGGAAAAAACCGCCAGCGCCAGAACGGCCAGGGCGATAAAAGCGTTTCGGTACACTGTTTTGCGGTGGGCAAATTCAGTAAGGAAGAGTGTTAAGGCAATGAACAGGCCGGCAGAGGGGATGTACGAGTACCGGTCTGCATGGGCCTGGTCACCCACCTGGACAATACCGATGACCGGCACCAGTGAAATCACATACCAGAACCAGCCGGTTACCAGATATTTTTTTTTATACCGGTTCCAAAGAACGAAAGCGGTGATTGCCAGAAGCACCACCATCGAAAAAACTGCCTTTGCCACCGGCATCTGATGCGGGTGCGGATAAAACACGGCCAAGCCGAGTGGCACAAGTGTCTGCCTGATATATACCGCATAGGCGATGATAGCGTTAGTTATCCTGACCTCAGGGGCAAGGGCGGACAAGCTTGCCATGGCTGCCTGCTGGGCATGCAGAGTAAAAAGCGAGACCGCAAGCGATATCGCAAATAGCGGCAGTTTTTCAATGAGCAGCCGGACCGTTTTCTTGTTTGTCCTGCCAAACCGCTCAAGCGGCCAGAAGTCAACAAGCAACAAGATGAACGGCAGGGTGACCAGCATTGCCTTTGAAAGAAGCCCGGCGGAAAAGAGCGCCAGCACGGTTAGATAGCGGACGATGCCTTGCTTTCGGGCATACCGGACATATGCCCATAATGTCGCGAACCAGAACAGCGCGCCCAGAACATCCTTCCGTTCCGCGATCCATGCCACCGACTCCACACGGAGCGGGTGCACTGCGAACACGGCCGCAATAAAGCCGCAGAGCCAGACGTTTCCTTTGAATGACCGCAGAAAACCGAACAGGAGCAACACGGCAACGAGATGCAGAAACTGATTGGTGAAATGGTGCCCGGCAGGATTCATGCCGAACACGCTGACGTCAATGAGGTGGCTCCACTAGGTAAGGGGATGCCAGTTGCCCGCATAAAAGCTGGTGAGTGACCAGCGGAGCGCATCGAGAGTCAATCCCTTCCTGATATGGGGATTTTCCGTTATATAAACATTGTCGTCATAATATACAAAGTCGTTGCGGAGGGTACCCTGAAACACTATCGCTGTCAGCAGCATAAGGATGGCTATTGCCATGCAATCAGCCCGGCCATCAGCCCGGGATGTTCCGGAATCACCGTTGCCTGGTGCGGTGCAGGCTGTGGGTGCCATTGAAGCTGCCGGGGGAGGAAGAAGTGGCTTTTTCATTTTATCTTTTTCCATTGTAATGTAGCTTAACAAGGTCGTTATCTGGTTGGCAATATCACCCGGAAACCAATATCCAGGTTACCGGCACCCGGCACAATCCGGTTTTTTTTCCGGAGGTAAGGCCAAGGTTGATCCAAGCGGCTCGGTGGAAACGTGCTTAACGATTCTTTAGTTCATCGAATTTTTGCTGCAGATAGTCCAGGTTTTTTACTATATCTCCCGCCATACGGTCATTCTTAGATTCTTTGGCCAGCGAAAGGGCGCGATTAAGCAGTGAAATTGACATGGCCAAATCATTTTTATTGTAGTAGGCACCTGCAAGATTGTTGATGGCTTTTAAATCGTCAGGACGAGTTTCAAGGGTTTTTTTATAATAATAAATTGCCTCATCCATCCTGTTGATTCGTGCCATTGCCACGCCAAGGTTATAGTGTGCATCGGCATACGAAGGCTCAATGTCTAAAGCTTTTTTATAAGAACTGATTGCCTCGTTTATCCGATCATTTTGCTCAAGCGCGACCCCGAGGTTGTTATACGCAAGATAATTGCCGGGGATCACGTTAATTGCATGCGAAAAAAGGGTTATACTGTCCTTCCAGCGCTCAATTTGTTTCACAGTAATAGGACTTAACACGCTAATGGCTAATAGAATAACGATACCGGCAACAATATTTTTCTTGCTTCCAAACAGGTTGAGAAAGTCATTCAACCACCAGGAAAAAACTACAAATATGCCTATCAACGGTAAGTAGGTATAGCGATCGGCGTGGGCTTGGTCACCGACCTGGATCAAGCCGATTACCGGTATGAGTGTCAGGAGGTACCATAGCCATCCCGTTAGGAAGAATTTTTTCTTTAGGCCAGCCCATATAACCATTCCAGAAGTGATGCCGATTAACAGCAGGCAGAGCACTACTATATAGACAGGGTATTGCCTGTAAGGATAAAAAATTGACAGGTCGAATGGCCAGATGGCCTGTTTTAAATATATGCCATATGAGATAACCGCGTTTGAAACCCGCAGTACAAGCGAAATCCTGCTGAAATTACCTATTGCCTCCTGTTGGGCAATAAGGGTGATAGCTGATGAGGCCGCCGCCATCAGGAAAAACGGCACTTTTTCCAAAAGCAACTGTCGATATATTTTAACATCCCGTTTAACCCTCTGCAGTGGCCAGAAATCCACAAGAAGAAGGATGATCGGTAATGAAACCAGCATCGGCTTAGCCATAATGCCGAAGGCGAACAGCACTACAACCAGTGCGTATCGATATACCTTCGGCTTTCGAGCGTAGTGAGCATATGCCAATAGCGCCAGAAAACAGAATAATGCGCTGAGAACGTCTTTCCTTTCGGCAACCCACGCGACTGATTCCACATGGACAGGGTGTATTGAAAAAAGAGTTGCCGTCAAGGCGCTCGGAAACAGGTTTCCGGTAGATGAATAGAGAAAAAGAAAAAGAACCGCGGTGGCGATGGTATGAAGAATCAGATTGGTGAGGTGGTGTCCGGCAGGGTTAAGGTCGTGCATCGAAACGTCAACCATATGTGAAAGCCACGTCACGGGGTGCCAGTTATTGGCGTGCGTTGAAGTGAAAGCCCATTTGATGTTTTTCCATGAAAGCCCAGCATGAAGATTATTGTTCGATGTTACATACACATCATCGTCATAATTAATAAAATCGTTCCCCAAAACGCCATGATAGACAATAATGGTTATTACAGCAAGGATGCCCATGACGCCATAGGTAGAACTTTTTTTACCATTATGGAAAGTGGGTGGACCCCCGTCGGATTGCGCGCATTTGCACCCTCCTGGTTTTACGATGCGTTGTTCTTTTCGTGCGTTATTACTTGTCATGTCGAGATAAGGATACCTTTCAGGTGCAGAGCGGCAAAAACCCATCAGAAAGTTATTTCAACCGGAGAAGGATGGTCTGTTGTCCAGTTTTTTTCTCCAAATTTATTTGAGCTGTTACAGCCGAAGCCCCACACCGTACCGTCGGTCTTGATAACCAGGCTGTAATCATACCCGGCAACGGCTTTTTTTACGCCGGACATAATATGTACGGGGTTGACACGGTCGGATTTTGTTCCGTCACCAAGCTGGCCATGGTCATTTTTTCCACAAGCCCATAAGGTGCCGTCACCCTTTAGCACCAAACTGAAAAAACCGCCGGCAGACATGCTTCTTACGCCATCCATTACCCTTACAGGTGTTGTCTGGTCGATTTTTGTGCCATTACATAATTGTCCAAACCCGTTTGCACCGCATGCCCATAAGGTACTATCCGTTTTAAGAATCAGGCTATGCGCTGAACCGGTAGAAACGGCAAGGCCATTACTGGCAATTTGAACCGGAACCAATAATCGAATTGTATCACCTGTACCCAACTGCCCGTTGCTGTTGTGTCCGCAGCCAAGAACGATTCCATCGGTTCTAACAATTATGGTGTGATAGAATCTGGAATCAAAGGAATTAACATTCGAACCAACAAATACCGGATTCGCTGTATCAAGGGAGGAACCATTACCAAGTTGACCATACATATTATAACCACACGACCATAGGGAATTGTCTGATTTATGAAACAGGCTATGCAGATCACCTCCACCCACAGCGAGTACCTCGTTAGCGACTAAAACGGGCATCTGCCGGTTATTGGTTGTGCCGTCCCCGAGTTGTCCATAAATATTAAAACCGCACGCCCAGAGGGTGCGATTCGTTTTAATCATCAGGGTATGTCCCCCGCCCGCTGCAACATTTTTGACCTCTGTCATTATAAGAACCGGAATGGAATATTCATCTTCCGGTTCCAAACCAAATTGACCGTTTCGGCTATCCCCGCAAGCGAACAATCTGCCGTCGGTGAGCAAAAACAGAGTATGGTTTCCTCCCGCTGCAACATCCAGAGCAGTTGCATAAAAACCAACAGTATCACTGAACATAGTATCCACCAGGTTCATGACACGTACTGAATATACCCCGCTATCATTAATTCCAGGATTACTTATGGAATACGAAAATCTGGTTGCGCTAGGTATCGGATTTCCGCTTTTTAACCATTGATACGTTGGTGCAGGGTTTCCCCGCGCCGTAACGGAAAATGTCACGGGCTGGCCCAGATAGAGTATTTGCGACTGCGGTTGGGATGTAATGAATGGAGCGTATTGTATGGTAAGGAGAACGGGCTGGCTTGTTACCGTACCTGCGCCGTTGCTCACGGTCACGTTATAGCTGCCGCTGTCATCAACGGCAACCGCGATTATGGAAAAGGAGGCGGCATTCGCGCCGAAAATTTCCGCTCCATTCTTTTTCCACTGATACGACGGTTCCGGGTTGACGTCAGCATTAATGGTAACCGAAAAGGTGGCGGATTGGCCGATGTTCCGGGTCAGGCTTTGCGGCTGGGTGACAATCGATGGCGCGACGGTAACATTGACAACGGTGATCTTGATTTTTATCGTGTCACTCCAATAACCATCGGACACGCGGACAAGGAAGCTGTCCACGCCGGACCAGTTGCTTGCGGGAGTGAAGGTCACTGAAGGAAGTGTACCGGAAACTGCACCGCTCAAGGATGATGGCGAAGTGAGCTGTGACCAGGTAAGCGGGTCACCATCCTGTGAATTGAAATTGAGGGTCCAGGTCTTGGCTATATTACGGTTGGTGGACACGGCAGTGTCGTTCGAGATAGGCGGCAGGTTGTAGTCAAGCTGCACGATCGCGCTGTCGCGGTTGCGTCGGGTAGAGCGGTCAACAACATGCACCACGATCCGGTTGGCGCGAAAGGTGGTAAGCGTGTCGAGCAGGCGATAGTTGGTGGTAGAACTGGAAACCAAGGTCATGGCGCCGGCGCGGACGTTGTTGAGCGTCCAGTAGACAGAGTCGATGCCGCTCTGGTCAACGATCGAGTCAATGATACTGACAATCGGGCTGATAATGACGCTGCCGCTTGTCGGGCCGCTTTTCTGGAAAATGACCGGACCTGCTGAATCGAGCATGGTCGGGTCATATTTGATGAAAACAGACAGGGTACAGCGGTTGGCGGCAAGAGAAGAGTCTGTGGCAATAACGGTGATCCGGCTCCACAGGTTTACCACCAGGCCGGTAACAGTTGCTGAAAACACGCTGTCAGCGGATCTGGTCACAGAAAAGGTGTCTGAGCCAAGGGCACATGTTACCCGGGAGATCCCTGAGGCGTCGGTGGCGATCACCCGGATGGTGATGGAGCTGGCATTGATGCTTATACTGTCGTCTGCCGGAGTAAGCCGGCGGAGGGTAGGCGGGGTGGTGTCTTGAGGTACTGTTGCCGTCACACTGATCACCACCTCTTCGAAATCGCTCAGCACCGGTGTCCCATTGTCGCGGGCAACGAAAGTAACGGTATGGGTGCCGGAATCGGCAGGGGTAGTTTGCCAGACAAAGGTCGTGTCGGAGAAGGTGGCTGCAGCCGGGATACCTGACGCCTGGAGGGTAACGGTTTGTCCCGGGTCCGGGTCTATGGCTTTTACTGTAAGACGGCAGGTCTGACCGGCGACAACCGTTCGGCTGCCGGTGATGGTGAGTTCCGGCGCATGGTTGGGTTCAGGCCGGTCGACGATGGTGATGGTCGCGGTCGCCCGACGGAGCTCTTTTCCAACATACCCGGTTGCCTTGACCGTACGCACGCCTGCGTGAGTAAAAACCATATCAAAGAACGCTGTATCTATTGCCTTGCCTTTCTTTATCAGGAGAAAGGTTGTATCCGGAAGCGCGCCGCTCTGGGAGACGATGACTTCTGTCGAATCAATGTGCTGGGTGAGAAAAAGGCAGACGCCGATACGCACTTTGTTCCCTGTCGTATCGGTCACGGCCGTATCACTGGTCGTAAAGTCGGAGTTCTGCAGAACCAGGGACACCCGGGCGTTTTCCGGGGCAAACGGATCATTCGGCAGGTCATTGCAGGTCAGGGTAAGGAGAAATGCCCCGACTATTATAATGAGATATCGAGCCATCTGCGTTGACTCCTGTGAGGGTGATGCGACAGGGGAAGAGCGTAAGGAAAAATCATTTCCGCCGGAGAGAAAGAAAAGACGGTCCGCAGATTACGCCGGTGAGCGCAGAGTAAAGAAAAACCATCCTTCCCGCCCTTCCTTTCTCTATTTTTACTCTTTTCAGTCTGCGGATACTCTCTTATGGCAACCCCGGCCTACATCGCCATTTTCCACAACAACAAGCCCCTTCCCGGCTCCCTCTCGCTCCACGACCACCGCGGAGACGAAGGCAAGCAGTCCTGCACCCCGGTGCTCGAGCTCTCCCACCGGGTCTGGACGGTTAAGGACTACCGGGAGTACTGCATCCACTACTACTCCCGCGCTCACGG
>JAFGOU010000581.1 GCA_016926315.1 Chitinispirillaceae bacterium | reverse complement strand
GTCCAGAGGTAATGAACAAACAGGGGAAAATCAAAGGCACAGCGCTGCGCCCTTAGGTGCGAAAAATTTTCACTCCGCAGCGCTGTGTGAAAAACAGCGCTGCGGAGGGTGAAGACTCTCTTCCTGGCCGGTAACGGGATTAATACTTACGGGATTTTCCCTCCGTGCCGCGGCTTTATTTCACCATCCGGACAACACCGCTCCACGGTTTGTAGCAAAGCTGCAAGAAAAGAAACGCAAGCAGCCTTGCCCCGGGGAGCGACAGGATGATGCGGGCTTTACGACTTGACGGGATGCGGCCGTAGAGTGTTGACAATAAAAACGCCGAGTGGAGGTACACTTGGCATTTTCTGAACCCTGCCGCCTTCCCCCTTTTTATTATCAGCGACGGCGGCATGTCCCGGTCGTTGGTATCGTATTTTTCAATCGTGTCCTGCGAGTGCTTTTTGTGGCCGATGCTCGGTTCGAATGCCAGAAAAACGCCGTTTTTCTTTAATGCCCGATAGGCGCATTCGATAGCTTTCTTTTCGTCTTCGGAATGATGGAGGGAGGCGTAAAACAGCACGGCATCGAACTCGTTTTCATAGTTCAGACTCTCAAAATCGCTGCAGATAAAGCGGACGGTCTCTGCGGTTTTTATGAATACGGGATTTTCTTCAGCAAGCCTTATCGCATCGGCGGAACAATCCTGTCCGACGACCTCATACCCTTTCCGCGCCAGAAAATAGGAGAGCCATCCGGTGCCGCACCCGCATTCCAGAACGCGGGCCGGGGGAGCCGGAAACAGGGAGTACATCAATCCCATGTCCATGAAATAGGTGGGAGATGCGTTGTCGGAAAAAGGCTTGTTGATGGCGTGATTTTGTCCTTCGTCACCGATTTTCTGGAAGTAGGTAAGTTCTCCCTGTTTGGGCATGTCGAATTCCTTTGCTTAAGATTCTGTTGTTACGGCTCAGGAATATACTCATTTCCCGGTCGATTGGTGAATACTTTAGCGGCAGGCATTCATTCCGTGCCCTGCGGCAGGACTAAATGCGTTTTGTCCTCGGCATCTTATCGATGGTGATCTCGCTTCCCGCCTCAGCGTCGAGCGAATGGTGATAACAAAAAATGGTCTTGCGCGGATACGTACGATATTGTATATTTAAGCCGTACGACTTATCGTGAGGAGCGCACCATGGCATTAACTGCGTCCGCATTGCGACAGAATGTGTACCGTGTGCTTGATCAGGTTGCCGATACCGGGATTCCCGTTGAAATCAACCGGCGCGGCCACCTGTTGCGGATTGTTCCGGCTGAGAAAAAAAGCAAGCTGGCCAATATGAAAAAACGGCCGATAATCAAAGGGAACCCGGAAGATCTGGTTCACATCGATTGGTCTCCCCTGTGGCGTCCGTAGCGCATTGCGATACCCATGTTGCTCTCTGGCTCTATTCCGGCGAATCAGATCATTTTGAAAAAAAAGCCGTTGAAGCCATTGATCGATTTGATCTGAAGATCTCGCCTATAGTCCGGCTTGAGATGCAGTTCCTTTTTGAAATCGAGCGCATCACGGAAAAACCCGATAAAATCATCGGAACGCTGATGAGCGATTTCGGCGTGTCTTTTTGTGAGGATTCATTCGGATCGGTGGTGGACGCGGCAGTGTCAATTAACTGGACCCGTGACCCCTTTGATCGTCTTATCGTTGCCCACGCGGCTTATCATTCCGCCTCCTTGATTACCAAAGACGTTCAAATGAGGAAACATTACAAAAATTGTATCTGGTAATTCAGCCGCTTCATTCCCAAGGTTTCATGGCCGGTCTGAAAGCCGCCTTTGCCGCTCTTCATTGACCGCGTAACCCTCCAACAGGATTTTCAACCGCCGGGCTATTTTGGCCCGGCGCTGTGTTCGGTTCCCGTTTGTAATACACAAATCCGTACTCCGACTTCAGCCTTACCAGGTCAAGCGTAGCGTCCCGGTCATATCGTTTTGTTTGCGTGACCCGCGCGACGAAATAGGCGGGTTTGTCGATGTCGCCGGTCAGGAGCCACTCCTTGTCGTGGCTGCGTGGATGGCCGCCGGGTTTTTTGCGGCTGTAAAACAGGTCGGTGTAGCTCTTGAACAGGGCGCGGACGTAGACCTCTTTTCCGGCATGTTCCTTGTAAAAGGCAACGGGTCCGCCCTGCGAATAGGCTTCGATTTTCGGCGCGAAGATATACATGAACATGAACAGGCAGAGGGCGCTGGAGCCGAACAGGGCAAGACTTGCATGAACGGGACGGTTTTTCTTGAAAAGCCGGAGCGAGAGAAACAGCGCGATCCCGTACCCGATACCAAGCAGGAACTCATAACCGGTCCAGTGTACCGGGTTTTCGAGACAGGCGACGGCAAAGGCGTCGCGGATCAGCGGCACGATCCACTGCCTGTTCATGATAAGGACGGGAAAGAACGCGATCGCCAGGGTGACAAGAGCGCCGAACGATACGAGGCTGACGAAGAGCGGCCGCGAAAAGGGGAGCTTATTCAATATCAGCGCGTTACAACTCCGGGCGCACAGATAGGTGATCGGAAACCAGGCCAGGGACGAATACAGGACGGTCTTGGTCCTGACGATAGAGAAGAGTATCAGCACGATCCAGAACAGGATCAGCATGAGGCGGTCGAAGAGACGCTGCGAATCGGCGGCGGTATCGCGCCGGAAGAAGGAGATGATGGCGAAAAACGACGCGGGAAAGCAGCCGAAAAACAAGACGAAGAAGTGGAAATAAAACGGCCTGCCGTGGCCTGAATCGCCGGTGGAGAACAGCTTGATCTGGTAGGCGACGAACTGCTTGATAAACTCGGATCCGTTGGTCGCGGTCTCGATGCCGAAAAAAATCGATGCGGCCAGACCGGTCGCGGCAAAAAAGAGGCAGAGCTCGGCCAGGGAAAAGAGCGGCCTGAAACGTACGATGATCCAATAGATGCCCATGACCAGGCAGATGACAAGCAACGCCACCGGTCCCTTGGCAAGGATGGCGAGGCCGATCAGGAGTCCCGAGGAAACCGCAAGGGCGAATCGACGGCGGCGGCTGGCTGACGAAAGCAGTTCCGCGGAAAGCGTCAGGCCGAGGAAAATAAGCAGGTTGAACACCGGATCGATGATGCCGGACCTGAAGAAAAAATGGGGGAGGAACGATCCGAAGAATGCGAGCGCCCAGAGCAGGCCGAAAAGGGGGGAGTAAAGGCGGCGACCGATAAGGAACAGGAGCGACAGCGTGACCATGCCGCATACGGCATTGACAAAACGGGCGGCGAATTCGTTGACCCCCAGCGCTTTCATGGAGAGCACCTGCAACCACATGAACAGCGGCGGTTTCTGGTAAAACGGTTGGTAATCGATGGTGACCCGCGTATAGGCGCCGCGTTCGATCATCTCCCGCGAGGCTTCGGCGAAATTAGCCTCGTCCCAGTCAAACAGGGAGACGCGGCCGAGAAAGGGAAGGAAAAAAAACGCGCTGACGAGCGCGATGAGCGCGACCATGAGTGCCGGATTGCCAATGACCCGTTCGGGGACGCCTGAACGGCCGGGCGCAGCGTTCATGTCTGGGCGCTCATGCCGGCAAGCTGGATCTTTTCCGCGGCCCGGTGGTGCGCCATCGCCGTTTTGAGGAATGCGGTTTTATCCTTGGCCGTTGCATGGTCGAACCCGGTTATCGAGACCGCCAGGTTGAGCCGCACCAGCCTGCCGTTCACCTCAAAGCTGTGCTCCGACAGTTCCCGCCGCAGCCGCTGGACAAGCCCGTAGGTATTTGCCTCTTCGGTCATGGGCAGGATGACGAACACGATGCTCTCGGTGGTGCTCGAGGGAACGCCGATCATGTCGATGTCGCGCATGATTCCCTTGAGCGCGATGATGAGGGTGCGGGAACAGGCCGACCGCTCGTCCGCGGACAGCGGGTGTTCTTCGCTGGTACCGTCGCTCACACGCAGGATCGAAATGATGAGCAGCGAAAACGGGTTGTGGTAGCGCAGGCTGAGCTTGCATTCGCGGTCGAGAAAGTACATGATCGCGCTCGAAGAGAGGACGCCCCGCGGAAGTTCCATTTGCTGGGTCATTGCCGATACGCGCGCGGCGGCCTGGTGCAGAACCTCCTGTATTTGTTCTCCGGAAAGCCCTCTTTTCTGGCACAGGGTAAAGAGCATGTCACGGTGGGTGTCGATGTCGACCGCCTGCTGCACGGTCCCGGCGATGAGTCGTGCGAGCGTGCCGAGGTCAAGGTCCGGCTGCACGTCGAGCGCGTTTTTCAGCCATTCGGTCTTGGTCATGTCGAGCAGATAGGGAAGCCGTTCGGTCAGCCGCGCCG
>JAFGOU010000580.1 GCA_016926315.1 Chitinispirillaceae bacterium | reverse complement strand
GCTTTCGCCGTCCACCTGACGGACGGCTGCACGTAGGGCGGCGGCGATTGATACAGCCGGCCAAGTGCGCCCGCGAACAGCATTCTTCCCACTGCGATTTCATTCTGAGTCCCGTCGACATTCTGGACCTGGAACCGGACCGCCCGTACCCTGGTAAGGTTAAGCGTCCAGCCGCCGCTCCACCGCAGATGAAACCTGCTCACGGGGAGAGCATACTCCCTCATCGTGGTCGACAAGGAAACCGAATCCTCGAAGTAATTCCAATCGGTGATGTCGGTGGTGACCAGTTGCACCGATACGCTGACCGGCGAAGCGCTGCGGGCGGTAAAAAGGATCGTATCGAGGCCGGTAAGGTCCGGATTGCCCTCCGCAGTGGAACCGTCCCATTCCAGTGCCGCATAGGGATTAAACCCAAGGGTCGAACTGCCGTCAAGCCGGTATGCCCAGCGCATCACCGGGACGTTGTTCACTGTTTCCACGCCATGGAAGCGGATGGTTGATTTGCCGGCCTTTCCTTCGTCACTGTCCAGATACCTCGTCCATTGGTTGCCGATATAGGGTTTCAGGTCGAGGTCCTTGAAATTATCGATGACGATGCGATTGCCCTCCTTCAGGTCCAACGCCCTGCCCAGCCATATTTCACGGCATTCGGGCGCAAGCCCGCGGACGTTCAGCGTCACGGTGTAGTTTCCCTGGGGCATTGCTTTGCCGTCGGAGGACAGGCCATACCAGATGGCGCGGATCGTATCTCCCTTGCCGGAAAAAACGGCCATCGCTTCAAGGCTGTCCTTATGGGCAATCTCGATCATCCACGATGCGGGTTTGTTGATCAATCCGAAGATCGCGAGCGGCGTGTTGTTCGCATTGACGTCATTGGGCGTCACTTCAGGCGGGGATTTCCATGCAAGTGGCAGGTTCGGATGCGGATCGTTGAGGTCTTCCCAGAGGTTGGAAAAGGTACCTGAAAGCAGTGAAGCGCCGAACCAGGCGAGAAACTGGTCGAAATACATTTCGTTATGCAGCGTATCTTCTAAGGCCGCATCCGAAACGCGACCCCAGAAATCATTCCCCTGATCGTAAAATCGCAACAGTTCCCCGCTCCACGCCTGCGCAGCCGAAGGGCCATGCGCTCCCATGACGGCGGCCGCCCACATCGCCGTGGTAAGGTGGCTGTGCTCGCTTCGGGGCCGGCTCACCCCGTTACCAAGGGTGAAGGTTCCGGTAACCGCGCCGCCGTTCATTTGATAAAAATCCGCCCGGTCAGGAGTTTTTATGAATGCCGCAGCCCGGACCAGAAATGCCCGCGCGCGCGGTTCAAGATTCCAGAGGTAGTCATTCGCCGTGCGCCACAGTATTCTGATGCCGTCCTTGTAACAGAACTCCCCGTCGGCATAGCTGTTATACCCGAGCGATGCGCCGGCGAACTCACCGGTCGGTTTCATCCAGTCGGGCACGAGGCCGTTCGCATACCCCGGCGAGGCGGCGATTGACCGGTAACACTGGTCGATGACGCCCTGCCAGTTTCGGCGTTCCGTTTCGAATGCGGCGAAGATGCGGTAAAACGCGGGAGCAAAATAGCCGGGATTGACAAAAGCGCTTCCGCCCCACTGAATGCCGGGACGCAGGTATTTTCCGTCTTCGATGAGCTGCGACCAGATCGTTGAAAGGATATTCTGCGCGCGCGAAGCATACGTTGCGCCTTTGGGACTGGTATGGCTCTGCCACACCCCTTTTTTAACCAGCAGGTCGGCTACAATAAGGGCCAGCGCGATGTCCTCTTCCGCATCGGACGCCGCGCCGGTACCGATCACCTCCCCGTTCTCGTCGATACGCCAGTGGTAATACTCTCCCTGCCACAGATACCGCTCCCCGGCATCCCATATCCTGTTGAAATAAAGCTGGTCGTTACAGTACAGGGCGAGCAGCAACCCGTATCCGACGCCCTCGGAAACGGCATCTCCGGGCAGTTCCGATTTGGGCCGGTGAACCACTGGAATGGCATAAGGATCAATGTTTCGTTTTTTAATCCCCTGCCATGTTTTCAGCAGAACCGAATCATAGGAATCGGCCACCTTTGGCATGGTTGAAGGGAAAGGCAGGAACTGTGCAGACCCGCCGATTGGTAAAAACAGCATGAGCAGGAAGGGTGCGGTGAAAAAACGGGCGGCAGGCTTGAGTCGACTCATGGGAAAGCATCCGTAATCATCTGGTTGACTGCAATCCGGTTCATTATACGGAAGGCGGCGGATGTCCGGTTCAAGAGAATTAGTGAGATTTTAGAATAGGGGGTTCATGGCCAGCAAGGAAATCCCGGCAGTTCCGCCCAGGGCGGCAGGAAAAGAAAATCTGGTCGGAACGTTACTGATAGCGAATTTTCCGTCCCACGCGAAGGAGGGTCCTGCTTGAAATATGGTTCAGTTGGCAGAGTTTTCTGACCGAGGTACCGTACCGCCTCGCGATATGTCCCAGCGTATTGCCCTGGCGAACCGTATGCCATTTTGCCTTGCGTAATTCGATCAGGTATTCAAAATTCAGGGCCGTGAGGACCAGGGTATCATGACGAAGCGTACAGGCGGAAAAATCAATTATATGGTTGGGATCAAACGGTTCGCCGCGGTATCGTATTTCAAAATGCAGATGACTGCCGGTCGACCTTCCGGTGTTGCCGCCAAGCCCAAGGATAGCTCCTGCCTTTACCCGCTGGTTGGGAACGACGAGTTTCTTCGACAGGTGGCCGTAAATGGTTTCAAGGCCTCCATGGTGCCGTATCACGACCACATGCCCGTACCCGCGCCGGTCGAACTGGATCACCCTGACCACGCCATCGAATGCCGCGACAACGGTATCCCTTTTTTTAAGTTTGATATCGACCCCATAGTGCCACATCCACCGGCGCGCCCCGAAGTCGGAGGTAACGCAGCTGCAGAAGGGGTGAACATACCGCATTTTTTTTACGGAATCGACCAGCACGATCCTGGCGGTGTCGGTCCAGTTTTGGGAATCGAACCGTTCACCGTTTATCCTGGTGCTGTCCCAGCCAAAGGAATCCGCCAGGAACTGGTCGGTAGTGAAAAGACTGTTGATCTCAGCCTGGAATGAGTCCTCCTGCAGCTCCCCCTGCGCGGCGGTGTCGGGGGACAACGATTCACCTCCCACGGAATCGCAGGTTCTTTGTTCTCGTCCATACAACAAGCTGCCGGCGATCAGTGATAGGAAAGCGACCAGCCGAATAACGGGGCGTCCGCACGGGACTCGTATGATCATCACTCACTAGGCTCCTTTTTTCAAAACGAGCGGTACCTTTTCGCCCTGCTCAAGACTACTGCGGATCATGCACGTAATGACGGGATCGAAACAGCATGGTGGCTTCTTCACCCTACCGGCAGATCTAGCCCTCGATAAAGCCTGTGCCATAAATATAAATTAAAGAGACAACCCTCAAACGGGGAGGATACCATGGTTCCGCTTTTTTTCCCGGTCCGGATCTGCTTTCTTGCCCTGGCAGCCGTCTACGTTTCCCTTCACGCCGCCCAGCCATCGTGGCAATCGATCGGCCTTTCGGACCGGCGTATCAACGGTATCCTGGCCGACGACACCTCCTTTGTCCTGGCCGGAACCGCAACCGGCATGTCGGTATACTGGAACCGTGCATGGTACGATATTCAGACCTCCCTGCCCGTGACCGCAATTGCTCGCTTATCAAGCGACCGGATCGCCGTGGCAATGGGGAACGGCAGCAGGGCCGACGCGGTATATCTCGGCAGGCGGGTACTCAAGGGCCCGCCGTTTTACCAATTCGCTTTCCAGCACTATGTACTCAGGCCGACCGCGCTGGCGGTCCAGAACACCACCGCGATTCCGCGGCTCTATGTCGGCGGCGGCAACAGCCTGGCGGTCGGTCAACTCGCCGAGGATACCCTCCTGCCCCTGCAACCGCTCCGCATCCCTCCCTATTCCTTTGGCGTCGAGATGCCCCACTGTGCGACGCTGTTCATGGTGGAACGGCAGCAGGGCATGCTCAGCAATACCGCGCTTCTTGCCGGCGGCTACGACAACGGCATTCTCAAAGGTCCGGGCAACCTTCTCGGGATGGTCGGCGTGCTCGGTGACTCCCTTCGCTCCATCCGCCGGCTGAACGTGAGCGCGATTGCGCAGGGATCCTTTTTTGAGGTCGGGCCGACCGAGCTGGTGGTGGGTACCATTGACAGCGGGATTATCAGGGTTGACTCGCTGGGACGAAACTGGACGGTTGTTCCCACACCCGGAAGCCAGCCGGTGGTCGGCCTCATCACTGTTCCAACCATGCTCTGGAGCGACCAGATTGTTGCGGCATTCCCGGACGGCATTTATACGAACAGCGGCAGGTCGGACCCGTGGACCGAACTGGGCGATATCCCGCAACAACCAACCTGCCTCGCCGTGTGGGGCCGTCCGTCGGGCCAGTTGAATACTACGCTGATCGCCGGGACCGAAAAAGGTGTTTTCCGGTATACCGATCGGACGGCGGGGACCGAGAGCCCTCTCCGTACGCTGTCCCCATCTCCTGCGATACGGATCTGCAACGGCGTACTGGCTGTTTCTCTGCCCGAACAAACGGCGCTGCCGGCACACCTTGCCGTCACCTCCCTTAACGGGAGACGGATGGTGAATCTTCTGCTGTTTTCCACCGTATCCACGGCTGTTTTGCACGAAATAGGTACGGTCATTGTCACGGTGAGTGACCGGAATCAAGCGGTCTTGAAGTCCTTCCTGCTGCCGGTCCAGGGTCAGCGTATCAAGAAGCGATGACCTGCGGACCATGCGACTGCCATTGATCCGGCATACCTGCCAT
Organism: Chitinispirillaceae bacterium; assembly: GCA_016926315.1. Next base: position 2,153 of record JAFGOU010000580.1, on the reverse strand, counting down.
GAAAACGGCATCTGCAGGAAAGAGCGTATTCTGTCTCCATTTCTTTGTATATTTGGTGTTTGTCCGTAACCACCAGGGCGCTGTCTTTACCCGTGGAAAGGGCCTCCCATGCTTCGCAGCATCAGGATAACCGTTCAAACCGTTTTTTTCCTGCTCTTCACCGTTGTATTTTTCTTTGTCAATTCGCTTCCGGCAGCGTACACCGCGCCGGCCGATTCTTTTCTCCGGCTCAATCCCCTCGTCGCCCTGCTGACCTCGGTCGCCACGCGCGGCATGGTCGGCACGGTCTTTTTCACCGGGCTGGCGGTTGCCGTCGCGACGGTTGTTTTCGGCAGGTTTTTCTGCGGTTTTATCTGCCCTCTCGGGGCGACGATTGATTTTTCCGACCGGTTCATTCTGAACAAAGTCCGCAGCGGCGGCCGCAGGCCGCCGCGCTATCTCCAAAGACTCAAATACCTGCTGCTTTTCATGCTGCTGGTACTTGCCCTCTACGGTGTCCTCTTCCCGCTCTTCATGGATCCGATTTCGCTTCTTACCCGCATTTTCGCGATTGTCATTAATCCGCTGGTAAAACTGACCGGGCTGGAACTGCTTTCCGCGGGCAGACCGATCCTGGATGCGATCGGTCTCGGCAGCCTGAAATTCATTACCCTTAAAACACCGCAGTTCTATGGTACCGCCTTTGTCGTGCTCCTTTTTGCCGCCGTTATTGCGGGAGGGTTCTGGGACAAACGGTTCTGGTGCCAGTATGTCTGTCCGAGCGGAGCTCTGTTCGGGCTTCTGAGCAGATTCCCGCTCTTCCGCCGCATGCATGTCGCATCGGGCTGCAACTCATGCGGCGCATGCAGCCGTGTCTGCCCGACCCGCGCCATCGATGCTACCGGTATCGCGCGCACCAACACAGCCGAATGCATTGAATGCGGCCTCTGTACCCGAATCAAGGACGGCTGCAGCGGTTTCCGTTTTGCCCGCCCCTCTCCTGCAGACATCAAACCGCCGGATATCAGGCGCCGCCATCTGCTGCTCGGTGCTGCAGGCGGAGTCCTGCTTGTTCCGGCGTTCAGGGCGACCGCGATCAATACGGCGGATGGACACGGCCGTCTCATCCGCCCGCCGGGATCGGTGCCGGAAAAGGAGTTCCTGTCGCGCTGCATCGCCTGCGGCAACTGCATGAAGGCATGCCCGACCAATACCCTCCAGCCATGCACGATCAGCGACGGGTTCAACCGCCTTTATACCCCGAAAATGGTGCCGCGGATCGGCGCCTGTGATTCAAAGTGCCATTTATGCGGATATGCCTGCCCGACCGGCGCCATACGCAGGCTCAGCAGTGAGGATAAACCGTATGCCCGCGTCGGTACCGCGGTTATTGATCGCCACCGCTGTCTCGCCTGGGTGCAGAGGAAAGAGTGTCTGGTGTGCGACGAATCATGCCCCTTCAATGCGATCGAGCCCCGGCTGGTCGAGACGTTGCGCGGTCCCTTCAAGGTGCCGGTGGTGCGGGAAGACCTCTGTACCGGCTGCGGCATGTGCGAATTACAGTGTCCGGTTTTCGACAAAGGCGCGATTGAAGTGTTCAGGTTCGGCGAAAACCGCCGCAGCCGCGGGCCCTATGTGACGGAGGCGCAGAAAGAGAAACTCGAAAAAATGCGCAAGGAGTCCGACCGGGATCTGATTGCAGGAATCAGCAGCGGGGAAAAAAGTTCTGCTCCGGTCCAGGATGACCGCTCGAACGAAGAAAGAAAAACGGCCACGGCGCCGCAGCATGGAGACCTGCCTCCCGGATTTACGGAATAAAAGGATCCTTCCGGAAACACCACGTTGTATCGGTCCGGAAAAACCGGGGAACCTTTTCCGAGCGGTCCGGACCTGGTTAAACGTCTTTAGAGAAGGCATGGCACGAAGCATGCCGGGATACCTATTTTTATTGGAGGCATGAAACCTCGGGTCTGTGGCAATCACTCATCGTCTTCAGGAGCAACCTATGAAGCTTTCGCGTCGTGAGTTCCTTATGTGTTCCGCCGGATGCGGCATCGCAGCAGCCTCAAGCAGCCTCTTTGCAGAAGAAACCGCTTCCGCGGTCTCGCCAAGCGAAGTATATGTCGGCAAAGGTGCGACCGAAGCAACGATTACCAAAATCCTAAAAAAAATGG
>JAFGOU010000052.1 GCA_016926315.1 Chitinispirillaceae bacterium | reverse complement strand
GGAAACCGCCGCAGGCATCAACGATGCTCTGCTGAGCTCGTTTCTGGTATATGCCGCGCGCAGGAGCGACGGCGCTGTGCGGTATTTCGGTTTTAATGAATTCGAACCTCACCTTCGCAAGGCGATGGCAGGGGAGTTGTCGTCTCATGCGGTCCGCAAGTCCAGGACCCACCCTTTTCCGGTCCACCGGGAACGCATGTTAAACGATGTCGCCGTTGTTGCCATCCTCGGATGCCAGGGGGTCCTTCAGAAAAAGAAGCAGGGCGGGCTTCTGCGCACCGCGGTCCAGAGAATAACTCATTTGACCGGCGAGTATTCCACGGCAGGCGGCTCTGAAAATATTGCCGGGTTACTGACGCGGTGCGGGACCGGATCAGGGCTTCTTGCTGAGGGTGATGAGGCGTTCCGGTGTGTGCCCGATGCCTGTGAAACCTGGATGGAACGGCCTTCCACCGACCGGATTCGCGAGCTTCTGGACCTGACCGTCCGCATCGCGGGAGGGTGGCGTATTTCCCTCCTGCAGGAAACGATCCATTCTGCCGGCGACGTATGGCTGCCGGTGACGTTATTTCCTCAGGAGGATAGAAAAAGGGCGGCGGAGGTCCTTGTCATGCTATCGTGGGCGGGCATGGTCATGTGCGCTCAAAGCGGGGGAGAACTGTTGTTCGGCCGTCCCAGGGAACATGAACGGATCGCATCGAGGGCGAATGGCGATGTGACGATCATGCCGGATTTTTCCGTGGTGACAGCGCAGGAGGCGAGCCCGGCCGTCCTCTTCCGGTTCGGGCGCTGCGGCAGGCTGCAGTCGCTCGATTGCGTATACAAAGGGGTCATCGACCGCGCCATCGTCTGTGATTCAATAGCGCAGGGGATCAGCGGGGAGACGCTGCTCGACTGGCTCGTTGAATGGGGCGCGCCCCCGAATGTCACGGTGACCGTCAGGGAGTGGATCAGGGAGTTCAACCGGCTGTATATTTCAAACAACAGGATGCTTATCGCCGGGGAGGAACGGGTCGCGTATCAGATCGACTCCTATGGGCCTCTTCGCGATCTGGTGGAAAAAGTGCCGGCCCATGCAGTGTATCGCATTAGAAAGGGTGGCGAAGAACAGGTCAGGGAGCTGCTCGCCTCAATGGGGTTTGATTATCGCATGCCTTGCCGTGAAGACGGTGTGATTTCCGAAGAGCCTGCCGAAGAGACGGCGATTTCCCCTATCGGCTGGGACCCGGTGGTGACGGAAAAACTCCCGGACCCGCAGAAAACCATCACCCTTCAAAGGACAAAATACGGCCCTGCACTCAAGGCGTATGAACTCAGCGAAACCATGCAGGTCATCGATTACGCGATAGTGACCGGCCAGGGAGTGAAAATCGACTATGCGGGAAGCGCCCTGACAAAAAAAGGCATGTATTCGATTACGCCGCAATCCTGTTCCCGGGGTGGTGATCCTCAGCTGGATGCGGTCGACGGTAAAGGCAAGAGACGCAAATTTCTGGTGGGTAAAATCACCCGGATCGGAATCGGGTCCTCATGAAATCGCATCCGCCGTTCGTGCATCTTCACAACCACACCGAGTACAGCTTTCTCGATGGCGCGATACGTATCCCCGATCTCGTGGAGCGCGCGCATCAGTTCGGCATGCCGGCGCTTGCCATTACCGATCACGGCGGGTTGTTCGGCGCGGTTGAATTTTACGAGACCTGCATGGCGAAAGGGATCAAACCCGTGCTCGGGTTCGAGGCGTATGTGGCACCGGGATCGCGCCTTGACAAGCAGTCGTCGAAGGACGAACGTTCCTACCACCACCTGCTCCTGCTCGCCCGCGATAATGAGGGTTGGAAGAACCTGATGAAGCTCAGCACGATCGGCTATACCGAGGGCTTTTATTACCGGCCGCGGATCGACATGGAGGTGCTCAGGGCGCATGCCGCGGGGATCATCGCCACGTCGGCCTGTGTCGCCGGCGCCATTCCGCGCGCGATTCTCGATGGAAAACGGGACGTGGCCCGGCAGCTGGCGACCGAGTATCAGTCCATTTTCGGCGAAAAGAATTTTTACTTCGAACTTCACAGCCACGGGATCGACGAGGAGATCGTGGCGTTCGATGAAATGATAAAGCTCGGACGCGAACTGGGTATCCCCTTTATCGTGGCGAACGACGCCCACTATCTGAACCATGAAGACGCCCTGTCGCATGAGGTGCTTCTCTGTATTCAGACCCAGACCACCATGGCCGATCCGGACCGGTACCGTTTCTCGTCCGATCAGATTTACTTTAAAAGCAGTGAAGAAATGGCCAAGCTGTTTCCCGATCTTCCCGAGGCGATGAGCAATACCGTCGAAATTGCGGAGCGGTGCAATGTATCGATCAAGATCAAACCGCAGCTTCCGGTGCCTTCGGTACCTTCGAATTTTGCGTCCCCCGAGGAATTTCTGAAAGAACTTGCAGGGAAAGGCCTTCGGGAAAAATATGCGCATGTCACGCCGGGTCTCGAAGAGCGTCTCGCCTACGAGCTCGAGGTCATCTGCTCCATGGGGTTTGCCGGGTATTTTCTGATCGTTCGCGATTTTGTCAATGAAGCGCAGCGTCAGCAGATCATGGTAGGCGCGCGCGGCTCGGTGGCGGGAAGCCTGGTCGCGCATGTGATCGGCATCACCAATGTGGATCCGATCCGGTTCGACCTGATCTTCGAGCGGTTCCTCAACCCCGAGCGCATCTCCATGCCCGACGCCGATATCGACTTTGCCGATAAAGACCGGTATAAGGTGATCGATTATGTGATCGGGCGCTACGGCCGCAACGCGGTATGCCAGATCATCAATTACATCAGGATGAAGGCGAAGATGGTGGTCAAGGACGTGGCGCGCGCCATGGGTGTCCCGGTATCCGAGGCGAACCGCCTCTCCGCCATGGTAACGGAAAAGAGCTTGTCGGACTCGCTTTCGGCAAACGGCGAACTCAAGGCCGCCATAAAAGCGAACGAGCAGTACCAGGAGCTTTTCCGTCATGCCGGCGTGCTCGAAGGGCTCGCGCGCCAGGCAGGAATGCACGCGGGCGGCGTCATCATCGCCCCGGGCGACGTGGTCAACTGGGCGCCCCTTTTCAAGCAGCCGTCGAACGAAATCGTCATGACCCAGTTCGACATGAACTATGTGGAAAAAGTGGGCTTGATAAAAATGGACTTCCTCGGGCTGCGGACCCTCACCGTGCTCCAGGAAACGCTACGGCTCATCGAGAACTACCACCAGACCGTCATCGACGTATGGAAGATACCGGAAGGCGACCAAAAGGCGTATGAACTCTTCGGCAACGGCGAGACCATCGGCGTGTTCCAGTTCGATTCCCAGGGCATGCAGGACTACCTGAGGAAGCTCAAACCGACCAGCATCGACGATCTTATCGCCATGGCCGCGCTCTATCGTCCGGGTCCGATGGACAATATCGACACCTATATCCATCGCAAGCACGGCAAGGAGAAGGTCGTGTACCCTCACCCGCAGCTCGGCGAGGTGCTCGATGTCACCTACGGGGTTATCATCTATCAGGAGCAGGTGATGCGTATCGCCCAGCGCATGGGCGGTTTTTCGCTCGGCGAGGCCGATGTCCTGCGCAAGGCCATGGGAAAGAAAAAGATCGACACCATGGAGGATATGCGGAAAAAATTCCTCGACGGCGCACTCGCGCGCGGCATCGAAAAAAAGACCGCGAACGAAGTGTTCGATCTCATGGCAAAATTCGCGGCCTACGGTTTCAACAAGGCCCACGCGACCATGTACGCCCATGTCGCGTACCAGTGCGGGTACCTGAAGGCCCACTACCCGCTCGAATACCTTACTGCCAACCTTACCTCGTACATCGGCAATCAGGACGAGTTCCTTAAGGTAAAGGTCGAGACCGAACGTATGGGTCTCGCCCTTCTGCCGCCCGACGTAAACGCGAGCGACGCGGCCTGCGGCATAGAAAACGGCCGTGTGCGACTGGGACTCGAAGTGATCAAGAACGTCGGGCAGGGCGCGGAAGCGATCCTTGTGGAACGGAAGGCGCGGGGCCCGTTCGTTTCGCTGTTTGATTTCTGCAAACGGGTTGACTTGCGTAAGGTCAATAAAAAATGCATTGAAT
>JAFGOU010000579.1 GCA_016926315.1 Chitinispirillaceae bacterium | reverse complement strand
CTGTCCCCCGCGGTCAAAAAAGCCTCCGTCGAAGACTGGAAAACGGAACACCTCGACCTGCGATGCGCGGTCCGCACGGTGAAAGACTGCGGCAAGGCAATCGACCACATCAACACCTACGGCTCCCATCACACCGACGCAATCGTCACCGAGTCGCGTCGGGAGGCGGAGCGGTTCCTGCGGCAGGTCGATTCCTCCTCGGTGATGGTCAACGCGAGCACCCGGTTCGCCGATGGCGGTGAATACGGCCTGGGATGCGAGATCGGCATATCCACCGACAAGTTGCACGCCCGCGGCCCCATGGGCGTGGCCGACCTGACCACCTACAAATGGATCGTTGAAGGCAACGGCCACATCCGCACATGAAAACGCTTCGCCAAAAAGAAGGGAAACCTGATGAATAGCATCGATGCGGTCACGTTCGACGACAAGGGGCTGGTAACGGTCATCGCGCAGGACGCCGTGAGCGGCCGGGTTCTCATGCTTGCGTACATGAATCGCGAAACGCTCATGGAAACCATTGAAACCGGCGTCATGGTCTACTACAGCCGGTCACGTAAAAAACGCTGGTTCAAGGGAGAGACCTCGGGCCACGTGCAGAAAGTGGTCGAAGCGCATATCGATTGCGACGGCGATGCGCTGCTTTTCAAGGTCAACCAGACCGGGGGCGCCTGCCATGAAAACTATTTTTCCTGTTTTTTCCGACAGTTGCGCGACAACGAATGGACCGTCGTCGATAAAAAAATGGCCGATGGCGACGGGCGATAATGGTAGCATCGGTCAAACATCTGAACGGCAGGAACCACCCATGACCCGCGACGCTTTTCTTCCCCGCATCGACTGCTCCCTCGACGATCTGCTGCATAACTGTTCCGTGATCAGATCGCGTCTTCCCCCGGGCGTGGAGCTTATTGCGGTTGTTAAAGACCGGGCCTATGGCTGCGGCAGCAGATCCATCGCCCTGGCGCTTGAACGGTATGGAGGCGTTCGTTTTTTTGCGGTCAACAACCCGTCCGAAGCATTTTTTCTCCGCCGTCACGGCATAAAAAGCCCTTTACTCGTGCTTGGACCTGCCGCGCCTCCCGAGATCAGAAAAGGATCCCATTGCGGCCTGATCTTTACGCTTAATGACCTCTCGGATCTGGAGAGCTGGAAAAAGACCGGCGTACCGGTTCGTTTTCACTGCAACGTCGACACCCGCATGCACCGCATGGGAATCCTTCCACGCGCCGTTCCTGAGGCCGCCTGCAGGATCGCCCGCTCCCCGCTCCTGCTGCTCGAAGGTGTTTTCACCCATCTCGCCAATGCAGACGTCGGAGATATGCCGGTCATGCGTGCACAGGTCCGGCTGCTTAATGCCGCCGTTGCACGCTTCCGGAAAGAGGGTATCGATCCGGCCCAAATCCATTTCGCCAACAGCGCGGGGATTACCCATTTCCCCCTGCGCGGCTGCACCCTGGTGCGGCCCGGCATCGAACTCTACGGCTGCCGCCCGAATCCATCCTTCCCCGTTCCACTCGACCTCAAACCGGTCCTGACTCTGAAAAGCCAGGTGGTGAACATGAAAGCGGTCCCTGCTGGAACGCCCATCAGTTACGGCGGACGGTATATCACGCGTCGCGACACCGTGATCGCGACCATTGGCCTGGGATACGGTTGCGGGTATCCGCGTTCACTCGGCAACCGCGGATATCTTCTCATACGCGGGAAGCGATACCGCATCGCCGGCGCCGTCACCATGGACTTCTGCATGGTCGATGCCGGCCCCAGCCCCGGATTCAAGGTACGCGACGAGGTCGTGGCAATCGGACGGCAGGGAAAAGAAACGATCACGCCGGACGATATCGCCCTGCTCGACCACACCATCGCCTACGAAATACTCTGCCGTCTGGGCCCATTCCCTGAAAAAACCTATTTCCTCAACGGCAGGGTGTTTGCCAGGGAAAAAGGGTATATTTATTGACGTATGGACCAGTGGCCCGATCACAACGAATTTTTCGATAAAGCCCAGGACCTCATCGAACTCGGCCTGTTTGAAGAAGCAAAATTGCTCCTTGACAAATACGCTCATGCCTTTTCGGAAGACTGGGAGCTGTATTTCATCTATTCCCGCCTTTCAGCAGAGCAGAACAAACCGGATGAGGCGATAGCATACCTCCAGACCGCCCTCAAGCTCGATCCGGAAAACCCCGATTGTCTCCTGGGCATGTTTTACGCGTACGCCATGCTCCATCGCATGAACGAAGCGGGAGCGTTCCTCATTGAAGCGGATAACCACCATCCGGACAACGAGCCCGTCGTGTCCGCGCTGATCTGGTACTATGCCGAAACGAACCAGCTTGACAAATCGATTTCATGTTTCGAGCGGATCCGCGACAAGGGTCTCCTTAATCCCGAAACGCTTCGCAACGCCGGGATCGCCTACGATCGCGCCGGTTTCTACGAAAACGCCGAATCCTGTTTCCTCGCCGCGCTTGAAATCAATCCGCACTACGATGAAGTGCGGGAACTCCTCTCCGACCTGAATATCGCAGGCGGTAAACCGGAAAGCGCCATCGCGCTGTACGAACAGGCCCTTGCCGCCTCCCCCAACAATATACGCTACCTTTCGCGGCTGGCATACTGCCACTCACAGAACGGCCAACCCGAAAAGGCGGTGACCGTCGCCAAAGAGTCCATACGCCTGTTTCCGAATTCGCCGATCGGATACATCGACCTTGCGTATGCGCTCCTGAACAACGACGATCTCGATCCGGGTCTTGAAGCCGCCGAAAAGGCGATCAACATCTCTCCTCTCGACGCGGAAAGCTTCCGCGTCAAAGCGATCATCCTGTCCGAAAAAGGGATGGACCGGGAAGCGGAGGAGGCCTTTGAATCCGCGCTCTCTCTCGATGACGACAATCTTGAAACCCTTCGCGACTACTACAACCATTTTCGCCTGACCGGCGATTATGTAAAAATGGAGAGGATCGCTTTACGCGCGGTTGCCGGAAACGACCCCTCATGTGTCGAAGATTTCTGGTTTCTCGCCGATTATTTCCGGGAGAAAAAGGCGTTCGGGCGCGCGTTTCACTTTTTGCACCGGGCCTATGTTCTGCGGCCGGGAGAGAACGACCTTATCCCCATGATGGTCGATGTCCTGGTTGCGAAAAAACATGTCCGGCTGGCGCAGCCACTTCTGCAGTCCTATGTCGAACGGGCGGGATGGACTCCCGCGATGGACCAGCTTGCCGAGTATCCTGTTTTCCGGAAAAAGAGGTGGCGTGAAGGACTTGATTTCCTGCGGTTTCTCGGCGGATCGGAATCTGAATACCGCCGGCATCTTTTCAACCACCAGGCCAAACGCTCCATCTCTTTCTCGCTCATGACCCTTCTTGCCGTCACCACTATTCCCGTGTATGTGCTTCTGGGAAAAGAGGGGCTTATCGGCCTGCTTTCCTTTGCCTTTTTTTTCACCGGCGTTTCTTTTATCGTGACCTGGTTCCGCAAACGGGTTCGCTATCAGACTGCAACGGCTCAGTAATGCACCTGGAACGATAGGCCGGCCCGGAACAGGCGTAACGAAACCGGTTCCCTCTCTATGGCGAAATCACCGTTTACCACCGCGCGCATCCGGTGGTGAAACCAGGTGTCGACCGATGCCGAAAGCGCCGAACGATCGCGGTCAAAATCCTGGAACCGGTACTCCTTTGTTTCGGTCATCCGGTTATACACAATGGTTCCGTTGACCGTATCGGTCTGCACGTTCCGGTCGAATATCGACGAACCGGGACCCCTCCCTTTCCAGTACCGCGTGACGGCGATGCTGCCGCCCGTCCTGTCATCGTACCGGCCGGACCATTCGAACCCGAACGAACGCGCATGAGGACCAAGCCGGTTTCCGAGCACCCGGCCGAAATGGATGGGATAGTTGTTCGCCTCAAGACCGGGCCGGGACGATGTCGTGTACACCCATGGCTCAATCTGGGTATACTCCAGCCGAAGCATGGATGCCGCAAGCAAGGGAACCGGGTCAATGATTTTCGCGCCGGCGACCGTTGCCCATTTATCCCCCCATGAGTCGTTGGAAAACATGCCGAGCAGGTTGCTGATGTCGTCGAGGAACAGCTCGCCATAGAGGACCAGCCGTTTTCGCAAAACCGTTCGGGCGTCGAACGACATGGTGCGGTTGTCCAGGTCACCGAGGAAATGCTCGGTGAAGTAAAACGGAATGAAGGGGAAGCAGTACAACGGTTCGAAATCCCGGTTTACGGTTATTACCGCATCGGAAAACCCGAGAGACAGCCATGCGTACGGGGTATACGATACCCGCTTGGCATAGATCACCCTGCGCTCGCCATAGGTATCGCCGATCAGCTTCCCGAGCAGAAACGCATAGTTGAGATCACCGATCTCCTTATCGGCCGACAGGTGCAGAAACGGGCTTCCCGAACCGGAAAAAAGAAGCCCCGATGAATCGGCATGCCCCCAGGATATCCGATCGCTCCCCATTTTTAAATCGAACCACGGCAGGGAGGCCTTGGCATAAGCGGTAAACAGATCGTACCCCATGAAATGCCCCGGGGTTCCGCTGTCCGTCAGGATCGGTGTCTGAAAAATACCCCGGCGCGGGTCAACGGCTTTGTCCCATGTCGCGAGGGTGCTGTATTCCGTCGCTATTGCGCCGTCAAAATAAACGAGCGCCCTGCCGTACGAAGATGCCATGCGCAGTCCGACCCGGGTGGCGTTATGCGCCTCAATCGCATTCGAGACGGAATCGACAGCGGCAGCGGAAAATCCCGCATGGGAAAATGCGCTGTCCTGCATTGAGGTCGTGGAAACGGCATACGGATACGCCACGGTCCGGAATCCGTCGAGCTTTGCCATGGCCGGCTGCGCCTGCACCGGCATGCCGGAAGGCAGCCTCCTGAACTGCCTCAGGTAAAATCGAGAGATCGAGGTGTCGGTTCGCTGTCCCGATCGCTCAACGAATACCAGAAGCGAACAAACCTGGGCTTCGGTAAACGGCCGCCTGGAGAGCGAAACCGTACCGACCTTTCCCGGAAGAGGCAGCATATCGAGATAATGGTAAACCGGATGGTGAAGAGGGACCTCCAGTGACGGCGAAGGTTCGCCGAATTCTGCGCGAGGGATAGCCAGAAGCATGGATAAAGAAAACGCCCCTATCGCCGGAAAGAAAAAAAGAGGTCGGGAGTTCATTTCAGCGGCGTACATTCCTGTTAATGGTGTGGTTATCAAAATACCTTGTTCGATGGAATGGAATCAATCCGGGTCTGAAAAAAGCATCGGACGTTTTTCCTGCCGATCGGTAATCCATTGCCGGAAAAACGCCTACTGCGCTTTTCGCGTCGTGACAAAGGGAGTTTATTTTTGTAAACGGAATCCGCCCTACGATCAAGAAAGCGATAGGTTGTAGGCTGCAATAATGGGTATATTATGTGCAGGCGAATCGTCTAACCCGGATTCTTTGGAATAACACCATGATTGCCATGGTGGCAACTAGTATCTGTCCGAAAACCCTCTCAGTCACAAGACCGTCATTCCGGCGAAAGCCGGAATCCAGTTTTTCTGGCTGAATTCGCTAGCTGGATACCGGCTTTCGCCGGTATGACAGCGTAAGG
>JAFGOU010000578.1 GCA_016926315.1 Chitinispirillaceae bacterium | reverse complement strand
TGCCGGTCGATGGCGTCGAGCGACTCGTCCGGTATCTCGTGCCGCGACTGCCGGTCGATCCGGTGGCCGGCAGCGTAGAACCGTCCGTTTTTCCATCCCACCGCGGCATAGCAGTAGAGCGGGAGCCGCGGCGCTCCGGGTGAAGGCGTGCAGGCAGTATGCCATGTTTGCATATATCCCGGCGGCATGAACGCCGCCGCGGCAACCACCGGTGTCCCGCAGTACTCGTTGATAAAAATAAATTTCCGGGTGACCGGGTCGAATCCTGCCGGGGTGCGGCCGGGCATGGAAAAGAGCACGCCGGATGGCGGCAGGGGAGTGAGGCCGGCGTCGTCGGGACAGTGCAGGGCGCCGCCGGACAGTACCGCCATGCGCAGTTCCGGGATTTCAAGGGCGTTTCCCGCTGTATCGCAGACTATAAGGTTGGGCAGTTTCATCTCGCGGTTTTTAAAAAACGGCGGTGACCGGTGGTAATGACATCGATTATCGATAATCAGACGGTTGCCGTCCGGGACGATCGGTGACCCAAAATAGTTCCGGCTGCCGTGCCGGTGAAAGATAAACGGCGGGAGTTATTGTGCGCCGTTCCTGTGATGTCCCTTTGGAAAACATTCAGGATCGCTTAACCCGGGGCGGTTCCTCGCCGGGCTTGCGTTCCGGCGGATTTTTACCCTTTTCCGCCTGCGGATGATATATCTTTACAGGTGCACCTTTGCGATTCGACTCCATCATCGTATGAGGAGGATGCCCCATGTATTACAATAACGCAACGCAGACCAGGACCTTTAAAATCGTGGAAGAGAACCATTTTTGCGAGGATGACGTACAATGGATCAAATCCCTCAAAAACGTGGACCTCATCACCGTGCAGAAGAAGAGCATACGGGTCCTGACCGAATCCGACGAGGCGATAAAAGGGATCATAGAGGCGATCAACAAGCGTTACTGCAACAGCGCGAAACCAAAGCTGAATCCGCTGTTTTAAAAAAACCTGCCTGAAAAAACTCTCGAACGGCAGCGGTGATGTGGTGTTTAACAGCGGGCTCTTCAGGGAACCTTGGTGAACGGCCGGTCGGTCCGGGACGGCCGGATTCGCTCCGCCATTCCCGTTATTGAACGTGCCCGGTCATCGCCGATCTCCGGACGTAAAATGACGGCCTGAACCGGTATCCCGGATCCGGCATGAAGACCGGCATGCGCATCAAAGAGAGACATACAGAAAATAAGAAACCCCTCAAAACGCCCGTTTTACGGGGGAAAAGGCAGATTTGAAGGGCTGAGAGCTGGTAGCGCTACGGGGAATCGAACCCCGGTTTGATGGCTGAGAACCACCCGTCCTGACCCCTAGACGATAGCGCCGTTAGAATGCGGATTGCAGATTGCGGAGTGTGGATTGAAACAAAAAACCTTCATCCCGTGAATCCGCCCGCATCAAATAAATATCATTTCCTGCCATCGCAATGAGACTGTGTTTTTTAATCTACAATCCGCAATCCACCATCTACAATTGAAATGGCTGGGGTGTGAGGACTTGAACCTCAAACGCCCAGATCCAGAGTCTGGTGTTCTACCATTGAACTACACCCCAATATTATGCTGAAAAATACATGGTATCCGATAAAAAAGGCAAGGGAGTTGAAACGCGGGAAAACAGGTCCGAAAGCATGGGCAATCGGCGCAGGGGATGTCTTTTAGTTAAGCAACCGGTTGATTTATAAAAGAATGTAAGGAAGATACCTGACAAGCGGGCAAAAATGAGGTATAATAAAGAAACACTATTCAGGGAAGCCGTAACAGGGGAAACCAGCAACAAATGTCGTTTGTCCAACGGGAACATTACCGCGTTCCAATCAACGTGCCGGTCCGCATAGAGCTGGGCCCCGATGCCGTTCTAGAAGCGACCTGCAAGGACATCAGCATGGGCGGGATGGGGCTTTTGCTTGAAAAGGAGATCACGCCAAGTTCTTATGGCATGGTGAGGATGCAGTACGAACAGGAACACCGCAAGATCCTTTTTACCGCCAAATTTTCCGTTGCGTGGTCCCGGGCGGAGCCTCGCTCGGCAGGGATCAAGTTCGTGGAGATCGACGGGAACAGTCAATCCAGCCTTGCCCAGATCCTCATCAACCGGTTGCAGGAGCTTGAAGGCACTTCGACGGAATCCCCTTGAAATCCGCACTACCGCGGGGTCGCATCGGGCAGCCCGCCGTCCACCGGCAGGGTGGCGCCGGTCGTCGGCGTCCGGCGCTCGAGGAAAAAAATCGCGGCTTCGGCGACATGGCGAGCCGTGACGTTAGCCTTGAGCAGGTTGCGCTTCCGGTAATACTCCTCAAGACCCGCTTCGTCAAGTCCGCGGGATTTCATGCGTCCGGGCCCGACCGTCGCCCATAACCCTGATTTGTGCGATCCGTGCGAAAAAACGGCGTCCGGGGCGATCATGTTGACCCGCACGTCGATAGGGGCAAGCTCCAGGCTCGCGATGCGGGCGAGCTGGTGCGCGGCCGCCTTGGTGGCGCTGTACGCGCCGAACGACGCGCCCGGCGCGAACACGTTTTTGGTGGAGACGAGCACGATGTCGCCGCCAATGCCCTGCAGTTTGAACACTCCCGCCGCCTCCCGTATGGTAAGCAGGGTGCCGTCGATATTCACCCGTTCCAGCCGCTGGAACGCGGCAAGGTCCATGTCCGCGAGAAGCGACACGTGGGCGATCCCGGCGTTGACGATAACGCCGTCGAGGCCGCCGAATCGTGATGCGATCAGACCAAAGCCGCAGCGAACAGATTCCTGGTCGGTCACGTCCATGGGTACTGAAAGAATGCGGTCCGGGCCGAAGGTGGTAATGCATTCATTGACCGCGGCATCGAGAGCATCGCCCGGAAGGTCGGAAACCGCCACATTGCACCTCGCTTCGAGCAGGGCGTTGCAGAGCCCGGCGCCAATGGCGCCGGCAGCGCCGGTGACCAGCACGACCGTGCCGGAGAGCGGAGTACGCGGGTCCGACGCAAGCTTGGCCCGCTGATAGGAGCGGAACTCCATGTCGCTCAGGTGCTCTTCGGGCAGGCCTTCGTATTCGCCGCCGGTCTCGTGGATGGTCAGCTTGACCGTGAGCCCCTGCGCGGTGATGTCGGCCACCTGCCTGGCTGCATCGGCATTTTCGCCGACACTGATCGCCCCAACGCCGGGAATAAGAAGAACGCGCGGATAGAGCGCGGTGTCGCTTACGGCCGGTCCGGCGCCTGCATGCGCTAGGTGCACCGCATATTCGCCGGCATAGCGGTCCCGCGCAGCAGTTACCTGCGAACGGAGAGCTTCCGGATCGTCAAGAGGCGGCGAGGGAAGAAAGAGCGGCGTGCGTCGTGTCCGGATCAGGTAATCCGGCGTCAGGGGAGTGGAAACCGTGATGGCCTCAGCCTCGGGAGCGGCCAGAAGCCGCAGCAGCGGATCGTCTGCCCAATGGCGGAGTACGACAGGTTTGCGGGGCCGGTCGCGGTCCGCGCCTGCCTTGCTGAGACAGCCGCGCAGGAGCGGGGCGATCGTGGCGTACCGTGCCTGCGCCTCGGCAACCGTCGGCACTCCCCGAGAGATTGCGAGCGGCCGAACCCGGTTACCCGCGAGATAGGTTTCGGCCAGGGTCACCAGTTTGATGGTGTTGTCGTACGCCTCCTTTGCCGTGGCGCCCCAGGTAACCAGGCCGTGGTGCCTGATAACAAGTCCGGTGCATGACGGCCAGACGCGGAGCGCCTCGACCGCGGCAAGGGCGCATTCGAGGCCGGCCCGCGCATAGGGAATGACCGCGACCGAGGTGCCGAACGCCTCGCGGATGCCGTGCGCGGCGTCGTTACGGTTTGTCAACGCAAGCACGGCAGTGGCATGGGTATGGTCGATAAATGTCGCGGGAAGGAACAGGTGCAGGAGGGTCTCGATTGATGGCCGTTTGTCCGACGGTCGGATCATGGCAGTGGTGAAAAAGGCGGCCATGTA
>JAFGOU010000577.1 GCA_016926315.1 Chitinispirillaceae bacterium | reverse complement strand
GGCTCGTTTCAGAAATGCGAAGGCGGGCTTCCGGCCTCATGGGGCGGGAAAACGCTTCTTGACGTCTGCCCGGCTTCGCCGAACACCTTATACGCGGATATCGGGGGTCAGAACGCTACCGTGGGCCTTTACCGGAGCGATGACGGCGGCGACACGTGGACGGCGGTCAATACCACGGACGACTGGGCCGGCTACCAGGGATGGTTCTCGCATTACGTGCGGGTCGATCCGCGGGATAAAAACCGGGTGATGATCGCGGGAGTGAATTTTTACGCCTCTTCGGACGGCGGCGCCACGCTCACGACCCTGAGCGGCATGCACGTTGACCACCACTGCTATGCGGACCATCCGACCGATCCGAATGTCATCTATTTCGGGAATGACGGAGGCGTGTATCAATCGACCGACGGCGGCCAGCGGTTCAGGGGCATGAACAACGGGTATGTCACGTCGCAATTCTATCCGGGTTTTTCAGTATCACCCACCAATCCCGACCTGGCAATGGGAGGGTTGCAGGATAACTCGCACAAAATCTATTCAGGGGACGGCCGATGGAGAACGGTCATTCCGGGGGATGGAACGTATACCGCGATCGATCCGCTGGATAACAATTATATGTATGGCGCCACGTATAACCTGAACTTCAGCCGTTCGAGCGACGGGGGCACTTCATGGACGAACCTCGCGGCCGGCATTCCCGGTTCCAGGTCCTGTTTCGTGGCTCCGTATGTTCTGGCGCCTTCAAAGCCCACGGTACTGTATGCCGGCAAGGATATCATAAGCCGCAGCGATGATCGCGGCACCAGCTGGAAGGCGCTGAACAACAATACGGCGCTCAGCGGCAATCCTGTTCTTGCCATCGGTGTTGCGCGAACCAATGAGAACATCGTGTATGCGACTACGGCTCCGTCCTCGCGGACGCGAGGCCAGGTGTTTGCCACTGTCGACGGCGGCGCGACCTGGCGCAACGTCACCGGCACGCTCCCTGACCGCTATTACATGGATATCGTGATGTCGCCTCATGACTCGCAGGTGGTCTATGTCGCGCTCGCAGGGTTCGGCACCTCTCATCTTTTCCGGAGCGTTGACGGCGGCGGGACCTGGAACGATATCGGCAACGGGCTTCCGGACGTACCCACCTCGGCCGTGGCAATCGATCCGTTCAATTACCGGCATATCTATGCGGGCAATGATCTGGGCGTATGGGCTTCGACCGATGACGGGGCCACATGGTCTGAATTCAGGGAGGGCCTTCCCTCCGCTGTTCTGGTCATGGATCTTGTGGTGTCGCCGAGCGATAAAAAACTCTGGGTCGCCACGCACGGCAACGGCGCATACCGACGAACCCTTATTTCCGCAGGCGTAAACGTCATAACCGGTCTTTCAGCGCGAAACATGGCGGGCGTCAGGATTCTGCGGAAATACCCTGATCCTTTTTCGGCAAGCACGGCCATCGAGTTCTCGCTGCCCGTTCCTGCCAGGGCAAGACTGGACATCGTCAATGCGGGCGGGAAAAAGGTGCGCACGCTGTTTGACAACACTGCAAGCGCCGGGAGGTCCAGTATGCACTGGGACGGAAAGGACGAAGCGGGCAACGCCCTGCCGAATGGTATCTACGTATGCAGGTTGACGGCATTGAACAAGACGATATCGGAAACCGTGCGCATCGCACGATAACCGCAAGCACGAATAAAAAATCCCGGCGGCTGTTTCAGTCACCGGGATTTTTTTTACCACGCCATGACGGTGATGGCTGCCGTACGAACGTCAGCATCTCCTTGCCGGTAACGATCTTCACCGGGCCTTCGACGCGATCCTGCTCACCATGGACGCCGGACAACCGCGAGACCTGCAGGTCCAGGGCTGGCGTGGCATGTCCAAAAAGATGCCGCGCCCGTTCCCGTTATCGCCGGCACCAGGACGCAGAGGTTTTACCCGATGCTGGACACCATGGGC
This sequence comes from Chitinispirillaceae bacterium, assembly GCA_016926315.1. The sequence continues at coordinate 690 of JAFGOU010000577.1, read as the reverse complement.
CATTCCCGCCTCTCCTGAAAAGCGACCTGACGGCACACAAAACGTCTGGATAGCACAATCCTGTATCACCATCCCCTGAAATTCCGCATAAAAAAACATTTTTAACTGGCACGATAGTTGTATTTAGTACGGATGTTACCAGGACCTGTTGAGCGTTCACCTGCGGATAACCTCATCCGCCCGGCAGAGAAGGCCGGCGTTAACATTCTTTTCACCCGATAATCACAGGAGGAAACCATGATAAGCGGAAGCGACACCGGATGGGTCCTGACCTCGACCGCGCTTGTCATGCTCATGACCGCGCCGGGACTCGCCTTATTCTACGGAGGTCTGGTCCGGAGAAAAAACGTTCTCTCAACCATCATGCAATCGTTTTTTATTCTCTGCCTGATCAGCATTCAATGGGTGCTTTTCGGGTACTCCCTTGCCTTCGGCCCGGATATCGGACATGTGATCGGCGGCCTGCAGTGGATCGGATTCAAGGGCGTCGGTCTCACCGCGAATCCCGACTACTCCGGTACCATCCCTCACCTGCTGTTTGCCATCTTCCAGATGATGTTCGCGGTCATCACGCCAGCGCTCATCACCGGAGCGTTCGCCGAGCGGATGAAATTCAGCGCCTTCGCCCTGTTTGCCCTGCTCTGGTCCACGCTCGTGTACGCGCCACTTTGTCACTGGGTATGGGGTGTG
>JAFGOU010000576.1 GCA_016926315.1 Chitinispirillaceae bacterium | reverse complement strand
TATTGGCGGAAACGGTCAGCGGTTCGTCTATCTGGTTGATGGGGTCGGGGGAGGTTCTTCGGTTCTTCCGGTGAACGATTCGGTATGGTTGAATACCTCGCCGGCAAGCGTGGCCGACAACTTCGGAAACATCCAGGATAATCCGGCGAATAAAAGGGTTCCCCTTTTTCTGGTGCTTCCGCCCTTCGAGCCGGAAATCCGCTACGGTCCCAATCCTTTTTCGCCGAGGAATGCCGGCGGTGCGGAGAAACGTTTCCGGCTTACCATAAGGCCGAAGACCTCGCTTGCGCTTGAGGTGACCATCAAGGCATCTCTTGTCATTTACGATAAAGTGGGTAATAAGATAAAAACGTTATCGGAAATGAAAGCCCCGAACGAATTAGAAAAAGTATGGGATGGGTCCAATGAAAACGGCCGGATTGTCGGGGATGGTACCTATCTGGGAGTGCTCCGCTATGCATTTATCGTGAATGGGAAAGAGGATCCGCAGCCTCCCGAAAGGATTAAAATAGGAGTGCGGTAATAATCGTCGCCGGCTCAACGGCGGAATATTCCGATCCGACCCTCAAGCCGATGGAGCTTTATCACGGATACATTATTGCAGAGCCCCGGCGGCTGACCAGCGGCGCTCGTTGGAATCGCCGCCGCCATTAATCCCTTTATTGCACCCGATTATGGTTGGCGTGTATTTTTAGAAAACCTTAAAAGGAGGGTTTTTGCATTTTTCCCTGTTATTCGGCGACTCGACGATGACGCGGATTTTCTTTCTCGTTGCCCTGACCTTTGTGATAAGCGATCTGCTCATCACCGTTTTCACGATATTCTATCAACGATACCTCTACGGCCATTACATCCGTAAAAAATTTAAAAATTCCTTCATGCCTCGTTGCGCCATCATTATTCCCTGCAAAGGTATTCCGAAGGATCTGGGAAAGAACCTTCAGGGGTTTCTCGATCTTGATTATCCTGATTATATAGTCGTCTATGCCGTCGAAAGCGAGCGGGACGAAGCGGTCGCGGTCATCAAAAAAATAATGGCGGACAGCAAGCGTGCAAAACTCGCCGTCGCCGGATTGTCCACGACCTGCGTGCAGAAGAACCATAATCTTCTTGCCGGACTGCGGATGGCGGAGGATGCCGAAGTGTATGTCTTCGCTGATGCGGATATCAAGCCCGACCCGTCGTGGTTACGCGAGCTGGTGCTCCCGCTCGCCGATCCGCGCATCACGGCCACCAGCGGATTCAGATGGCTTCATGCACGCAAGGGAACCGTGGGAGAGCTCGCCCATTTTTACGTCAATAGTATCATTTACATTCTCTTCTCGGTGGCCTGTTTCATCGGCGGTGTCGGATTGTGGGGCGGCTCAATGGCGATTCGGCGAAAGGATTTCGAAAAGCTGGGCGTCGCGAAAAAATGGACGCATGCCGGTGTCGACGATATGAGCCTGTCAAATCTGGTATACAGGGCTCGGCGCAAAGCGGTAGTGGTACCTCTCTGCGTCACCCAGACCGACGATCTTCTTCAGACGGTACGCGGCACCATCGACTGGTTCGAACGACAGATTATGTTTTTAAAGGCGTACCAGAAAAAGCTGTGGTTCTTTATCGGTTTTCCGGTGGTTTTTTCGGGAATGTTTTTTATCGTACTACTTCCCTTCGCGGTAATTGCGGCCCTTTCGCCCGAGCGGACGTTTCTCGCCGCCGGCGGGGGTGCCGCCGCGCTCTTCTACCTCGGCGAGCTGCTCACGATCATGCTCTATCCGCTGCTGGGATCGACCTACTCGAAGGGTAAATTCATGCTGTACTGGCCGTTTCTACGATTGACACATGGCATCAGCTATTGTCTGACCGCGTTGACCAATACAATCACGTGGGCCGGCATCAGATATCAACTGGCATTCAACGGCGATGTAAAACGGATCGAGCGGCCGGGAGACGGCGATTGAGGGAACGACGATGATGCAATGCGCCGTGTTCGCCTCGGGCGGAGGGAGTAATTTCCAGTCGTTGATAGACCGGAAAAACGCCGATGACCTGCATGTTGAATTGAGTGTCCTTGTAGTCAACAACAGCGGCGCGGGTGCGGTCGAACGGGCGAAACGAAACGGCATTCCGGTGGTTCACTGCGCACCATCGCACTTCGATGATGAGCAGCGTTACACCGAAGAACTGCAGCGGCATCTGGAGCGCTACCGTATCGAGCTGATCGTTTTGGCCGGCTACATGAAAAGGCTTCCGCGAGCAATCGTCCTGAATTTTCGCAATCGTATCATCAATATCCATCCGGGACTGCTTCCCGCTTTCGGCGGCAAGGGGATGTATGGTGCAAAGGTGCATCAGGCGGTGCTGGATTACGGTGCCAAGATCAGCGGGATCACCATTCATTTCGCCGACGAAGAGTACGATCACGGACCGATCATTCTGCAGGCGACGGTGCCGGTCATGGATGACGATACGGTGGAAACGCTTGCCGCACGGGTGCTGACGATTGAACATGAGAATCTCTGGCGTGTCGTGGAGGCGGTCGGCGGAGGAAGTGTTCGTGTTGAAGGGCGCCGGGTACTTGGACAGATCTGATCATCCAATCAGGGCAGAAGCGACATCACTGCTTTACCGGTTTGACCGGAGACGGGCTGAAACGGGTATAACGGTAATCGGGATCGATGAAGCCGGGAGGGGGCCGCTGGCCGGACCGGTGGTGGCGGCGGCGGTGGCGCTTGATTATGAAGAGCCGGTCGACGGGATCAACGATTCAAAGAGGTTGTCCGAAAAAGAAAGGGAGCGGCTTTACCCGCTGATAACCGGTTCGGCGCGCGACTGGGCGATCGGTATCGCATCGGTGGAGGAGATCGACCGGATCAATATCCTGGAGGCGACACTTGCAGCGATGTACCGGGCCGTATGCGGTCTTCAGGTCGCATGGGAACGTGCCTTGATCGACGGGAACAGGGTACTGCCGCAGCTGCCGGCCGACC
>JAFGOU010000051.1 GCA_016926315.1 Chitinispirillaceae bacterium | reverse complement strand
GCGGCGAAAAAAGCATCTCCCGGGCCGTCGCCCGTTGCGAAAAAAATTCCTGCTCCCGCGGTATCCGGGTCGGTTCCCAATACACCGAAATCGCACCTGGACCGTTTAAAGGAATCCTCCGGCCTGACCGATCCGATCGAAATTCTTATCCATGAATCGAATGCCAAGCGGCATTCGAGCGTCCTGCGACTATTCGACGAGCTGCCGCATACGCTGGCCGCCGACATCAACGCGCGTCTGCTCAAGCTCCGCGCGCTCGTGGCCCTGAACCGGACCGCCGACATCGCCCGTTTTCTGCAGGAACAGACCATTGACGACGGTGAGTTCTATCTGCTCAAGGCGCGCTTTTTGCTTGGCAAAGGCGACATACGGCAATCGCTGCAGATTATCGAAAAAAGCGTCACCGTTAACGCGCGGCAGCGCGACGCAAGGATGATGCGTCGGGACTACCTCTATTACCGTGCAACCGGGCTTGGATTGTTGTACCAACAGTCTCCCGACGCGGAACGGAAAAAGGAGGCTCTCGACGGATGGTTTGAGGTAAAACAATCCCTGCGCAACTATCCCGACCACGCCTATTTCCGCACCGCGGTTTCCGAAATGCAGAAAATCGGCAGCGGGATTACGCCGACGAAAGGGTAAGCGTTCATGAGAAGTGCAATGGGAATCTTTTCCGTCGCATTCCTGATCGATGCGACGCTCGCGTTTACCGCCTTCGGCGAAGAAGCGTCCGGAATCCCCCTTTCCGATACCAGCGGATCGGACTCCTTGACATCTATGGATTCCACGACTCAGGATACGTTCCGGCACCTAATCGACCCTGCCGAAGAATCGCCTCTTTCAGGCGGCGAGAGCGACACCGCCGCCCCCTCTGCCGGTATCAGCCAGGACACCGCCGCCCCCGAGCCGGCGCCTCCGGTGCAACCGCTCGCCGTAATTGACACTCTCGGCGGCAACCTGCCACGGGTAATTCAGGCGAATAACGGGGCCTACCTGGTCACTTCCGATATCTATGTACCGTCGGGCAAGACCGTTACCATTAATCCGGGAGTGATCCTCCTCTTCAAAAACTTCACCGAGCTTCATGTCGAAGGGCGCCTCATTGCAGAAGGAACGGGCGACCGGCCTGTCATTTTCACCTCGGAATTCGACCGGTCCATCAATCCCGGATCACCCCTCAACGCAAACCCCTTTGACTGGAACGGCATTTTTATCCATGAAAACGGGCTCGGATCGAGCTTCGCCCATGGCTTCATACAGTACACGGTCTACGGAATAAATGCGCTTACCCGGTACGTAAAAATTGACAAGGTGACCTTCAGGAACAACGGAAGGTCCGATCTGACGGTCGAAGGAAAAAAACATCCGGTCACCGATACGCCCTATTCGTATGCCCTCACCATCAACGATGCGAAAAGGGACGGTGTTCCCGTCGCCATCCTTATGGATCCGCAGGCAAGGAAAAGAAACGCGATGCGATACGGAGGGTTCAGCCTTGTCGCCGGCGGCGTGACCATGGGGGTGTGGAGCCTCGTCCTTCTCCACGGCGACCAGAAGAAACTCGACACTCTCAGCGAAAAAATCGTTGTCGACCAGAACAGCCCTCTCGTGTCAAAACTTAAAAAAGACTGGGACAAGGCCCGGGATGCAAGAAACCGCGACCGCTGGCTGGCGGGTATCGGTGCGCTGTTTGCCGTGGCGGGCAGTGCCGGCGTCACCTGGTCCTTCCGTTTTTAGCACTGATCCGAAAAGAGGATGCCATGGGAATTCTTTCGCTATTTTTACCTCCATCACGGGATATCGACGGCGATGACCCTTCCGCCTCGCAACCGGAAGGACCCGATTCCTTCGACAACGCCGTCGACCTTTCAGACCTCATGGGAACGGGAGCTACGGTCCAAGACAACACGGCGCCGCCATCCTCCACGGCTGCTGTCGAAGAGGCAACCTTTGACCGTATCGACCCGCCCCCCGCTCCTGTTCCTCCATCTCAGGGGATGAACCCCTCCGGCGAACGGACGCTTGAGGATATGGAAGCGATCCTGCTTCAGGCGCTCATGGATAACCTATCCGACGTCGTTTACTTCAAGGATCTGAAGTCGCGTTTTATCCTGGTGAATGCGGCGCTTGCGGCAAAACACCTTTCCACAAGCGATGGGTCACGAGCCGTCGGCAGAACGGATTTCGACTTCTTTGCCCAGGAACACGCGAAAAAAGCGTATGAGGACGAACAACGGATCATCTCCACCGGAATCCCGCTGATTGGCATCGAAGAAAGAGAGGTATGGCCCGACGGCCATGAGACATGGGTGCGTACCAGCAAATACCCCTTGAAAAATGCGAAGGGGAAGACCATCGGCACCTGGGGCATATCCCGGGACATTACCGACCGTAAACGGGCGGAACAGGAGCTGCAATCATCGGAAGAACAGTTACGGCATGCGCAGAAAATGGAAGCGTTCGTCCAGCTTGCCGGCGGCATTGCCCATGATTTCAACAACATGCTCAGCGTCATTCTCGGGGCCGCGCAACTGGTCGAGATGGATGTCCGCGACGGTGATGCCGACCTCAAACGCAACATCAACATGGTTATCGACACCTCGAAACGGGCGGCCGAACTGACCCAGCAGCTTCTCTCCTTTGCACGAAAGGAAAAATATACCATCGTGCCCATCGACGCTCATGAGGTGATCCAAAGCGTCGTCAGTCTTATCGGCCATACATTCGACAAGCACATCCGCGTGGCTGAGCGGCTCAAAGCCCGTTCCACCATTATCATGGGAGACTTTGCCCAGCTCCAGAACGCACTGCTCAATCTTGCTCTTAATGCACGCGACGCCATGCCTGGCGGCGGCACGCTCATCTTTGAGAGCGCGACCGTTGGCCCGTCGGTAGATGTCGACGACACCCAGGATGGCGAAATCGTTCCCGGAAGTTTCCTGCGGCTTCGCGTATCGGATACCGGCTGCGGTATGGATGACAAGACAAAAACACGCGCTTTTGAACCGTTCTTCACCACCAAGGAAAAGGGCAAAGGAACCGGGCTCGGGCTGGCGAGCGTCTACGGCACCATAAAAAAATTCAGCGGCATGATCGAATGCACTTCGGCGCTGAATAAAGGCACCCGGTTTACCATATTTTTACCCTTGGTTCTTCCAAAAACAACGGCGGAGGCGCGACCGCCTGATGCGGCAGGACAAAAATCAAAAGTGCTGGTGGTTGATGATGAAAAAGACCTCAGGCTGATTCTCAGCGAAATGCTGGAATCCCTTGGCTATGAAACCTTTACCTGCAAGGATGGCGTCGAGGCGGCGGAGTACTATACGCTGCATTCCGCTGACATCGATGCAGTCATCGTGGATCTTGTCATGCCGCGCATGGGCGGGTATGAGTGCATAAAACGGATAAAAGCGATCAACCCGGCGGCATGCATTCTCGTTTCATCAGGATACAACCTGGTGTCCGACACGCAGCAGATCATTGCCAAAGGGATCGCCGGCTTTATCCAGAAACCGTATCAGGCCGGTGAGATATCGAAGATCCTCTTTGAATCGCTCGGCCGGCGGTAGCCGGCACGCTTCAGTTGCCCTGAATCCCGTACTCATCCATCAGGTACCCGGTTACCTGCTGGCGTTCCGCTACCGTCAGCGCACGCCCATAATGAACCACCGTGGCGATACGGCCGCTGAATCCGCCGGTAAAATCACCGTAATCGCCGGAACCGAGCAGCATGCCGTTGCCTGCCGAGGTGAAGTTTATAGCGAGCGTTGACGAGGCCGCCAGACCGTTCAGCGCCGCCTGTACCTGGATGGCGTTAAAGAGCACTCCCGAGGCCGAAGTAAAGGACGCCACATACCAGCGGTTCACCGCAACGGGAAGATTGCTGTTCGCGGTTGCGCCGAACGTACAGGTCGTGCCGAATGCCTCGTTGAATATGCCGAGCGTCCCGTTGCAGGTGATACCGAAATCAACGCTGGCACTTCCTCCGCTCGAAACAAGCGTCTGACGCCCGTTGTCGATGATAGCGGTGCTGAACACCACGAACAGGGTAAACGGGGCATTGGCCCAGGTGCCGATCGCAAGGTTGGCCAGATTATCGTTCACCATGGTTCTGACGAATTCAATCGCAGGTTGCCCGTTAACCGCGTTTTGAATCAACTCCGGCTGACGGGTCATTTCCGTAACCGAAAAAACCTGGATCCGCGCCGATGACGTATCCACCCACCTGCTTACGATATTGCCGGATTCGGTGGTTACGCCTCCTGCCGCGGTCAGCAGGACCGTAAGATTGGGAATGTCCTCGAACCTGAACGCGGTATACCTGACGATAATCGCAACGGTGTCTGCACTGGCAGTGACGTCCCTGATCGTCACCCTGATGGTATCGGTCCTTGCCGTCGCAGACGGGCTGATCGTCATGGCGAAATTTCTGGTATCACCGGTAAGCACCTGACTTGAGCGTATCCGGTCCTTGATGATATCCACCGTATAGTGTTCGGTCAGCGGATGGTCGAGATCATGAATCGCGAACGAAAGCGTTTCCGGTTCCGCCGTATGATCGATCCGCACGATTCCGGGTGATACCGTTGTTCCTGAATACACATACGAAAGCGAGCAAGGGTGGCGGTTTGCCGAAACGACCATCAATGACGGCAGTATGGTGTCGGCCCGGGAGTAGAGATCTCTCACCGAAACGAGCAGCACCTTCGCCCCGGTGTCCGCAATCACCGGCTT
>JAFGOU010000575.1 GCA_016926315.1 Chitinispirillaceae bacterium | reverse complement strand
GGCCGTCCCCGTAACCCCCGCCCCCGTACCAGGACCCGCCTGAAAAACCGAACCAGTCCAGCTGCGGGTAGTTCATTACCGGGCATGTCGATGAAGGGTTCCATCCTTCATTCATCATTTCCGCCTGGGCACAGCCGAACTGCCTCCCCATATCCCAGCTCAGGCTTATCCCCTGCTGGGGATTGATGGCAAAATACCAGTTGTGGGGCCTGAACGCATCCAGCGACGCGTCATACATCGCGGCGACCATTTCAGCCGCGACTCTGTCCTTTTTGGGGCCGGAGATTTTTATCTTCCATTCCTCTTTCTGGCCCGGCTGCAGCTTGTCGCGAAAGGTTTCGAAGGAAAATGCCAGTTCCTTATTGGTCCAGGGCACGGTGATCTGTTCGTCGTGCCGGTAGCTGCGGCCGTTTTTAACCCAGGAAAAATGGACGCTGAAATTGCCCCGGTGTTTTTCCTCGATCGGCACTTCGATACGCTTCTGGCTTTTTGAGAGCGTCAGCCACTTTTTCTGTACAATCGCATTTTTATGCTCGACCTCAAAAAGAACCTGCACCTCTTTTTCTCCCGAGCCGATGAGAAAAACCGCCTTTTCGCCCGGCTCGCCGGAACCATTGACAACAGTAAACCAGTCGGCGAGCGGATAGGGCGGCGAAATTTCCTGACCTGAATAGAGCGTAAAGTATTGCGAACATTTGACCTCCTGACCGAACGCATCCTTTGTCTGCGCTTCCAGGACGTACATCCCCTGCGGCCAGGTCTTCAATTGACTGATTGTAAGGACCGTATCGGTTTTTGTATTGAACGGCCGGCTCAGAACCTCCTTTTCCTTTGGCCATATGTCGACTCGATCGTCGTTTGAATAAGGCTTTCCGGGAAAGAGGTGATGGTACTCACGTTTACTAATAAGGAACTTGTCCGGTTCGCTCCATAATCGCCTGTGAAGCGGCGCCACCGGCGTCTTGAGACGAAATATCTTCACCGATCCCTTGACCGGCTCCGGGACGCCGTTCAGATTGGCCGCGACAATGGGAAACGCGGTGTCGCAGCACTTTTCAACGTTCTGCGGCACCTCGATCGAAAGCGTAAGGGCGGCGTACCCGGCCGCTACGCTCTGCCTGGCGCTCCGCGTTTCCCCGCTTTTATCCACGACGTCGACAAACACGGTATACGTAAAAACGGGAGCATAGCTTCGGGATACCGACCGGTCGGGAAGCGCTTTAAACGAAACGGCATACCCCCCGGTATCATTGGTTACTGTGGAGCCGGTAACGATCTCCATCTCAGGAGAGGGTGGGAACCAGAAGCCCCAGGAGCCGTACCAGGGCGAATACGAGGTGGAACGGACCACACGATAGCTGACCTGGGCGCCGTCAACAGGAGAGCCGGCATATGCCCTTGCTCTGCCGGTCACTTTTACCAGTTCTTCAAGACGATAGGCGCCTTTCACCGGATCGGGCTCTACTTCAAACTTCGGTCGTTTATATTCCTCCACCGCAAAGTACACCAGGCCGCCCTTGTCCTGGATGCTCATCTGGCCGTTTACCACCCCCGCAGGAACGGTAAAGGTACCGCTGATCGTGCCGTAGTCGTTGGTGGTAAGCGTCTGCGTCTCAATTTTCTGATAATTGACGTCACGGAATTCTACCGTGGTGGTGTGACGGGCGACAATGGCGCTGGAATCCCCCCATCTCCTGAGGACGATGCCTTTGAAATACACGGTCTGCCCGGGCCGGTAGATCGAACGGTCGGTGAAAAAGAAGGTCTGGATGCGTGAATCTTTACTTGCGGATAGGCGATAATGGTAAAACTCACGGTCACTGACCAAGAGGTCATGATCGCGGACAATTTCGATACGGAACGGGTTCCCGTAATGGTTCTTTGCCGAAAATGGCGAAGGAAATACCACGCGACCTTCAGCGTCGGTGGTGTACGTTCCCTTGACGACATCGGACTGTGCGCGCGTTTTCTGGTCGTACACACGTTCGATTTTTTTTACCGTCGCCTTGGCGAGCGGCGATCCGGTTTCACGGTCGCGAACGTACAATTCATACTCGTTTTTAATGGTCCTCCCGAAATACGCGATGCGCGAAACCCGGATACTGCTGACGGCGATCCCGTTCCGCGGATAGCTGAAATCAGCGTTTGCACTGGCGATAAGCACATAAAACCCGAGCGGCAACGCTGGGGATTTCATTTCTGCGCTATGCGTCTGGAAATCGCCGTCGTCGGGTATCGGCGTGTTCCACTCCGCAGCCGGTTTCCTGGTTCGAATGCTTGCGACAAACTTCTCCTGTTCGTGGTACCCGAGAGTCTCCCGCAACTTCACGTATTCTCTCTCGTCCATGGCGATCGCCCTGAACCACACCTGCGTAAGGTTTTTCCAGGAAATAAAAACGCGGAACGGCTTATCGGGAAGCGTCACCTCCTCAACCTCCACGGAAATGGTTTTAGCGACGATCTCGTCCTTGAGCGTTGCACATTGACAGGCGCCATAAGACGTGGGATGTTTTTTTATCGCACCGGCGCAGATATCCACCGCTTTTTTCCCAAACCACTTATAGGCATCGACCTTTCCCGGCTGATACTCCCTGCCCTTTTGCGCATACCACTGTGCGATCTGGAAGCGCACCTCGGCGGCAATGGCATTGTTGCCGCAACGGTCTTCAAGCCACTCCAGCGAACGGAGATACAGGCTGTCTCTGTCCTCGATCGTCGAATACCGGCGCACGAAATCAAGCCGCTTGAGATCCGCATCGATGAGCGCCTCGATGTCGGCATCTCCCTTATGGAACGCGATGAGATCCTGCAGAATAGCCAGAGCGCGGAATTTGAACGACAGCGAGTCCCTCGTGGTCAGCCGCAGCGAAAGGAATTCGGGGTATCGGGAGAAATACTCTTTTTTGTCCAGTTGAAACTGGAAATTCGGCTGGGACAGGTCGGTCTCGGAGTTCATGAACATATCGACCGCGCGGTGGGCGAGGAAGTCATACAGGGTCGGCCTGCGTTTATCGAGACTTCCCGTTGCCAGAAGAATGCCCCGGTAGTGTTTAAGGTCGGCCGCCCGGAGCAGTTTCTTGTCTTCAAGCGACTTTTCATAATGGGCAAGGGTCATACCGACGATTTTTGCCAGGTCCCAGGTGGTGATGTCGTCCTGCTTGAAGCTGACGGTCCGTGTCCGGTCGTAGAACTGCCAGCGGTTCTCCTGATAAAATCGCCAGTATACTTCTGCGGTCACGGAATGAAGGATCGCCTTAAGCGCTCCTTCCGCCGCGGCGGTCTCCTGTTCGAGGCGACGGATCGCTTTTACCATCGACTGCTCTTCCTTATAGGACTCCAGCCGCATGCGGTACATAAGTGATTTTACGATCCCTACGGCGTTCTTGCTTTTCTTATTGCGCTGATAGACCGTTTCCACCTCGCTAAGGGCGGACTCGGTAAGGCCCTTGTTCACGAGCGAATCTATCCTCTTCCATGCCGCGGTATCAACCGTTCCCCCTGACGATTGCGCTCCGTGCAGGGCGTGCGATACTGCCAGATCGAAAAAATGGTGGTCCTTTCCGATAACAACCCCGGCGATTACAACACCGGTCAACAGGACGATGATCGCGGCGGTTTTACGTTTCATTCCCTCTCCTTCATGTTGTGGGAAAACGGCTGACGACGAACATGGTGGTTATAGTATAAATAATGACCGTCTGAATCAGGAAACATGAATTCACCGGAACAGGTATTTAATCCGACACTGCTGCCTCTGAAAAAGTTCCACCTCAATTTTTTTCCCGGAAATCCCTCCGGCATTTTTGACAACACTTTCTATGTAAGGACCATCATTTTTCAAGCAATTCATGCAGTAATGGGTTATTTATAGTAATGAAACCGGGGAGGTCGCAGGAAAGTCATATCCATTTTCCGTGAGCGATTACTACTATAGCGCTTAAACTATCAATCGTAAGGAGAGACCGTATGCAGAAGCAACTTTTTGTTTTCTGGGTTGTTACCTTAATCGCCACTGCCTGTTTTACCCTTTTCCCCTCCTCATCAGCAACAGCCGGAACCCAGGGGCTTTACTACGGTACCCATGAAATAATGATTCATGACGATATCGATGGAACCGTAAAAGAGCACCATTTTCTCAACATCGGCGACAATAAGCTGCTGCGATTGATGTATAAAACCCCTTCCACGCTGACACGGTTCAAGGTCAAATCCTCCCTGTTTCCAAAAGCCGTTACCGCGAACACGGTCCGGGTGTTCGGTCTTCTTAAAAACAGCGACGAGCTTCATGTCGATCGCATTGAAGAACCCGAAGCAGCGCCAGACGATGCACCCGGTTCCTCCGGGTATCTGAATGTCATCGGCGAACGAAAAATGTGCGTTATCCTGATACAATTCCCCTCCCTTTCAAATACCTATAATCCAGACCAGTTGCGAACCGGCATTTTCGGTTCCACCGGACGTACTACCAACAACCTTTATAAGGAAGCGTCCCGCGGCAAGATGTGGATTGCCGGACTTCAAAATCCCGCCGGGGACATATTCGGCCCGATTACCGTAAATACCAACGGTTGCGAAACCATGAGCTACAGCCAGATATCAACGGATGCGCTCAACCAGGTGGCAGCCACCGGGGTTTCGGTCAACAGCTACCAGCACCGGGTGTTCTATTTCCCTGCCAATGCGCCGAACTGCCCGGGCGGCGGTATCGGCGGCGGAAACAACGTCTGGATCTTCGGCATTGGCGTGAGCGGCGCATGGGACTATGTGGGTCATGAAGCAGGACATGGTTTCGGGCTCAGCCATGCCTCGTCATACGACAACTGCTCATCGATCAGCGGCAATGTCGTCAGCGTCCCGCAGAATTTTTCCGGTTGCACGCACAACGAATACGGCGACCAGACCGACATCATGGGCGGCCGCAATTTCCAGTTCTCTTCCTGGCACATGGAGCGCTGCGGCTGGCTTGTCGCAGGTAACATTCTCGAACTCACCCGGTCGGCCCGCGTCTCTCTTGTACCGAGCGAGCTCGAAGCATCCGGCATCCAGTCGCTGCGCGTGCCCCGCACCGACGGCACCTGCTGGCACTTTGAGTACCGCCAGAAAATCGGTGAATTCGACCGAACCCTTGAAACCGCACTGACCAACGGCGCCCTTGTCCGCTATACGCCGAACCCCCGGACCCGCGGCAACACGCGCATCATCGACATGACCCCGGCCAACAACCTGCGCGACGCCACGCTGGTCCCGGGCCGTACCTTTACAGCGGATAACGACGCCATCAGGGTCACGACCATTTCGGCGACCGCGCAGGAGTGCGTGCTCGATGTTATGATCAACGGTGAACCTGTATCGGTGCACCGGAGGATCGGCGGCGACGGGACGCTCCCTTCCGACCGCAGCCATTTTTTCATCCGCCGCCACGGCTCGCTGACCGCCATCTCACTGCCGGCGGCTGACGCGCAAAACCTGCGGGGCGTGGAGGTGTTTGACGGCGCCGGACGTTCGGTCACCAGGCTTGCCGCCTCCGGACAAAAACTGGTCTGGGACGGCACCGCCCCATCCGGCTCTCCCATCAAAACCGGCGTCTACATCCTGAAATTCGACTGCGGTTCCAGAACACTGACGAGGACTGCGGTTATCACGCGCTGATTTCCGATCTTTTTTATTCAGCCGCCACGCCTCCCAGGCACAGCTCTGAGAGACGCGGCGGCTGTTTCTTTTTCTGCCCTGGTACTACCGCTCAAGGAACCGGGCCTGAAGGCCCGGCCACACAAAATCAATCAGATCCCCGACCTCTCTCCATTGACCCGATAACCCGTTACCGAAAGTCGTATCAGGAAATCCGGTCACGTTACCAAAAACAATCTCTGCCCATCATCCACCCTTTGGATTTTTCCGGAACTTTTCGTCACTAGCGTTGTCATATCAGCTGTACAGGACAACGATCGATCAAACACCTGTCATCACCAACCACCCGTTGAAAGGAGCCTTTGCCATGGATAACATCACCGTCATTTTCACTATATGCCTCTTTGCTTTCGTCTTCAGAGCGCCAGCCGTTGAAAAACATGATCCTCCCGACGACAACCTGATCCAGATCGCGATCCTCCTCGACGCATCGAACAGCATGGACGGCCTGATCGACCAGGCCAAAACGCAGCTCTGGAAAATCGTGAATGAGCTGGCGCTGGCAAAAAGAAACGGAAAAGCGCCGAGGCTGGAAGTCGCGTTTTATGAATACGGAAAAAGTTCGCTGCCGCAGCGCAGCGGCTATATCCGGCAGATCGTTCCCCTGGCCACCGATCTCGACCGGATTTCCGACGAGCTGTTCAAACTCACCACCAACGGCGGCGACGAGTACTGCGGCCAGGCGATCAGCAGGGCGCTCTCCGAGCTTTCATGGAACAGCAGCTCCCGGGTCATGAAAGCGATTTTCATCGCGGGAAACGAACCCTTTACACAAGGCGAGGTCAGCTATGCCGAAATCTGCAAAAAATCGATCGCATCGGGCATCGTGGTGAACACCATATTCTGCGGATCGAAACGGGAAGGGATCGACTCAAAATGGAAAGACGGCGCGGACCTTACCGACGGATCGTACCTTGCCATCGACCAGAACCGCAAGGTCGCGGACATTGCCGCGCCCCAGGACTCTGCCATCATGGTCCTCGGCCAGAAGCTCAATGCGACCTATGTCGGTTACGGAAGCGCCGGTACGGCCCGCAAATCCATGCAGGTGCAGCAGGACAAAATGGCCCTTTCCGCTGCGCCGGCCACCATGGTCCAGCGGTCAATAGCCAAATCGTCCTCCCATTATGACAATGCAGGGTGGGACCTGGTTGACGCAAAAAAGGAGAAACGGATCAACCTTGCCGAGCTCGAAGCGACAGCGCTGCCCGATGAGATGAAAAAAATGAGCGTGAAGGAGCGGGAAGCGTTTATCGATACCAAAAGCAGGGAACGCGCCGAACTGCAGGCGGCGATCAACAAATTGAACGAAGAGCGCAGGAACTACGTTGCCGCTCATGAGGCAAAGAGTCCGGGTAACGCCACCCTTGACAAGGCAATCGTAACTGCCGTCAGGAAACTTGCGACCGGCAAAGGATACCGGTTCGAAACGAAATAACCGCCCCCCCCCTCCACCGACAACCCGGAGACGTTATCATGAAAAAAGCGCTGACCCTGCTGCTCCTTGGAACGTTGCTTGCCGCATCGGGCATACATGCCGACGGACTGATCGTGGTCCCGCCCGTGCCCCATCCCCACCCGCGGCCTTCGCCTGCTGTCACCTCACCCTATCCCCTTGAGGTCAACTACCACCATGTTGAGACCGCGATCAGCGATATGGCCGCCACCACCTCTATCGACCAGGAGTTTTACAACCCGACCGCTTCGCGCCTTGAAGGGTACTATCTCTTTCCGGTCCCCGAGGGAGCGACCATAAGCAGCTTTAGCATGAATATTAACGGCAAAGAAACCCCGGCTGAACTGCTCGATGCGGTAAAGGCCCGCTCGGTATACGAAGATATCGTCAGAAAACTCATCGATCCCGCGCTCCTCGAATACTACGGCAGAGGCATGTTCAAGGCCCGCATTTTCCCGATCGAACCGTACGGCACGAAGCGCGTCAAGATCTCCTACCGGCAGGCGCTTGAACGGAACAACGGCACCATCGGCTATACCTATCCGCTCAATACCGAAAAGTTTTCATCGGCGCCCATAGCCGAGGTCTCCATCAAGGTGACGATCAGGACGAAAGACCCTTTGAAAAACGTCTACTGCCCGAGTCATGAAACCGAAATCATCCGTAAGGGCGGCCGAGAAGCGGTGGTGGGCTATGAGGTCAGAAATGCCAGACCAGACAAGGATTTTTCCCTGTTCTATACCACCGACCACTCAAAATTCGGCTTGTCGTTCCTGACCTTCAGGGAACGCGGGTCCGAGGGCTACTTTTTCCTCAACATCAGCCCGGACTACGACAGAGGCAGCGCCGGCGTCGAGGAAAAGGACATCACCTTTGTGCTCGACGTCTCCGGCTCCATGGCCGGGAAAAAACTCGAACAGGCAAAAAAAGCGCTCCGGTTCTGCGTGGCGAACCTTAACAGCGGCGACCGTTTCGATATCATCAGGTTCTCTACCGAAACTGAGGCGCTGTTCGGCACCCTTACCCGTATTGACAGCGCTTCACGAAAAAAAGCCGGCGGGTTCATCAACGACCTCAGGGCGATCGGCGGCACGAATATCGAAGAGGCGCTCTCGATGGCACTCGTCTCGCCGCCAGGAGAGAACCGTCCCTCCGCGATCCTTTTCATCACCGATGGGAAACCGACCATCGGGAAAACGGGTGAAGAAGACCTCCTTGCCATGGCGGGAAAAGCAACCAGGCCAGGCACCCGGCTGTTCACCTTCGGTATCGGCGACGACCTTAATACCCACCTTCTGGACAAGCTCACCGAAGCAACCGGCGCCTATCGCACCTACGTGACCCAAGAGGAGGATATCGAAGTCAAACTCTCGGACCTCTACACGAAAATCCAGTCTCCGGTGTTCACCGGGCTCGAGCTTGACTTTGGCAAAGAGGTCGATGTCCGTCTTTTATATCCCAAAAACCTGCCCGACCTGTTCCGCGGTTCCTCGATCACCCTGCTCGGCAGGTATCGGGGCAACGGGAGCGCCCGGATTGCGCTCAAGGGAACGGTAAAGGGGAAACCCCAATCCGTCACCTTTGATGCCTCGTTTCCATCGGTCGATACTGGACATCCGTTCATCGCCTCCCTCTGGGCCGCGCGAAGGATCGGCTTTCTCCTCGACCAGATCCGCCTGAGCGGCGAGGACCGTGAGCTGGTTGACGAAGTGACTTCACTTGCCAGGACCCATGGCATCATCACCCCCTACACCAGCTACCTGATCGTGGAAGACGAGGACCGGCAGGTCCGACAGAACCTGATCCCGGAGGAGCGGCGCGCGC
>JAFGOU010000574.1 GCA_016926315.1 Chitinispirillaceae bacterium | reverse complement strand
GGCACGACCATCGACCACGCTCGGTCGTTCGGCCACGTGAATGAAGGCAACACGACCGTGCAGGACGATGACGGGGAACACCCCCTCTCATCCAACCGGCAGACGATCATTCCTTTTCCCGCCTCCTTGAGCAGCAATGAAAAAGAGATTGACCGGGTTGCGGGGAAAGGGATGCCATCATCGAAAGATCAGGAGGAGCGTTCCACCGCATGGGACCTGATATCGTGCTACCAGATACATGAGATGTATATTTTAGCGCCGATAAAAAACGGGATTCTCCTGATCGACCAGCATGCTGCGCATGAGCGGGTGCTGTTTGAGCAGGCGCTTGACGATATGCAACACGGGCGCAATCCTTCGCAGCAATTGCTGTTTCCCGTGGTGGTCGAACTGACCTCGATGGAAAAGGCCGTGCTGGTATCCGGCATCTCCTGTTTTGGCGCCTTTGGTTTTGAAATCGGGGATTTCGGCGGAAACGCGCTTTCGGTGTCCGCCATCCCGTTTTTCATGAAGGCGAACGACGTCGACGACACCCTGCGGTCCATGGTGCGCTATCTGCTCGACGAAACCGAACGTGACGCGCTTCAGGAGACGGAAAAGCGATTCGCCGCCGCTTTCGCGTGCGGGGCGGCGATCAAGGCCGGTCAGAGGTTGACGCAGGAAGAAATGAACGCTCTTGTCAACAGCCTGTTCTCGGCAAAAAACCCGTATACGTGTCCGCACGGACGGCCGACGTTGATACGCATGTCGATGGAGGAGCTGGCGAGGAGGTTTTTACGGTAGGCCTTGCCGGAAAAAAACCGTCATGATTTTAATCTGTTTTTTGACAAAGGGAGCGGTCCCTCGTTATTTTACCTAACAGGACAGGGTGCGGACATGATTCCGCGCCCGGATGGGTCCGGGAGGTCATATGAGCACGACAGACGGCAAGGACATTATCGTCAAGGTTCCCCACCGGTTTACCGGCCCTGCGGTAAAGGAGGCGGTAGACCAGGTTCGCCAGGCGCTTGCCGGCGGCGCCGGCAGACTGGTGTTCAATTTCGCGAACGCCGAGGCTATCGACAGCTTCGGCATCGGGCAGCTTATCATGCTCGCCAAGGAACTCAGGGAAAAGGGCGTCCATCTCACCCTGAGCAACCTGAACGACGATATCTTTCAGCTCTTCACGGATACCGGTTTGGACCAGGTGTTTTCCATCGAGGGGGTCAGGCAGGACGCGATCGACCTGTTTGAATCGTCGGTCGACGTCAGGCTGACGATCGCCTTCGAGGAGGTGGGGGATGTCTGTATCTTTAAAATGGCGGGCGTGATGGATCACGTCGGCGGATCCCGCTTTTTCAAACAGAAGTTTTTGCTTTCGCTTGCGCGATTCCGCAAGTTCGTGCTTGATTTCAACGATCTTACGTTGTTCGACAGCCTCAGCGTGAGCGTTCTGCTCGATATGCATAAGCTGCTCAAGGAAACCGGCGGCCAGATGCATATCTGCTCGGCCAATTATATTATCGAGGATCTTTTTACCACGCTCAATATCAATGCGATCATCCCCTTTTTCCCGGAGCGCGAGCAGGCGCTCGCCGGATGGGATTGACCCCGGAACGGCGGTGGCGCATTCATTACCATTTGTCGCCCTGCGGTCCGTCGGGTGTCGTACCAATCAACAGGAAATGGCGGCGCTTGAACGGGAATTCATCCGTTCAGGATACTCCCTGGCCGGCGATCTTTCCGGCGCTGCGATCGTTGTCGTCAACACCTGTTCCGTGACCGCGCATACCGAATCAAAGGTCCGCCGGCTTCTCTCGCATATCGCCCGACAGGCGCCCGGCGCCTCCATCTGCGTCACCGGCTGCATGGCACAGCAGAAAGGCGCGGAGTTTCTGAGCAGGAAAAATGTCCGGTGGATCATCGGCAACGGCCGCAAGCATGAGATACCGGCGATCCTCGGCAGCAGCGATGGCGGCATTTTCGTCACGCCGCCGGCCCGCGATCCTCTGGCGCTTTCCTCACTTACCGGTTCGCCGTCGCCCGGAGGCCGGACGCGGTTTTCGGTCAAGATCCAGGAAGGGTGCGATTTCGCCTGCTCGTACTGCATCGTACCGCAGCTCCGCGGGCCGGCGCGGTCTGCGCCGGCGGAAACGGTCGTTTCCCTCTGCGCAAGGGCGATTGAGGCGGGATTCAGGGAGATCGTGTTGACCGGCACTCATATCGGGCAGTATCGCGATCCCGCGGGCGGCCTGCTGTCGCTTCTGGAACGGCTGCTTCGGCTCCCGGGCGATTTCAGGATCAGGTTGAGCTCGCTTGATCCGCGCGAACTTTCCGGGCAGCTTTTGTCGATGATCGCGGAGGAGCCAAAACTGTGCGATCATCTGCATGTCAGCCTGCAGCACCTTTCTCCAGGCGTTCTCGCGGCAATGGACCGGCCGTATCGCGCGCTCGACGCGATCGTGCGGCAGCTGGTCGGTTTCAGGGAGTCGTTTCCCGGTGCGGGACTTGGCGCGGATTTCATCGTCGGGTTTCCGGGAGAGACCGACACCCGGTTTGAGGAGCTTGTTTCCGGCGTGCGCCGGATCGGCTTTTCCTACGCCCATATTTTCAGGTTTTCACCGCGTCCCGGAACACGCGCCCCTCTGATGCGCGGCGCGGTCGACGAAACGGTCAAAAGGGAACGCAGCGCACGGCTGCAAAAGGTCGTCGATGAGAGCAGGCGTTCGTTCCTGCGTCTTCTGTCCGGGAGCGTTCGTACCATCATCGTCGAACAGGAACAGCCGGTCCGGGGTGTGACCTCGAATTATTGTGCCGTGGAAATCCCCGCATGTTCGGCATTACATAATTCGTGGCTGGATGTTATAATCGAAGGAACGGGCAGCGGAAGATGGTGCCGCGCCCGGGTACCTGCGGGGGAGAATGGATGAAACCTGTCGTGGAAAATCAGCTTCCGGCGAATGCGGGCGACCGTTACCGCCGCGTCATTGAAAACATCGACAGTCTTCCGTCGCTTCCCGCAATAGTGACCAAATTGCTGGAAGTGGTGAATTCTCCCGAAACCTCGGCCGACGACGCGACGCGACTGATCGAAAAGGACCCGGCACTTACGAGCAAATTCATCCGTCTTGCCAACAGCGCTTTTTACGGGATGCCGCGCGCGGTCTCTTCTGTTTCAAGCGCCGTGGTCATTCTCGGATTCAACGTGATCCGGTCGGTGGTGCTTTCCGCCTCGGTTATGAAGATGTTTTCCGACCGGCAGCAGCAGTCCATCGACAAGGACCTTTTCTGGAAGCATTCGATCGCCACGGCGCTGGCGGCGAAGGAGGTGGTGCGCCATCTGATGGGGTTCAAGCTGTTCGACCCGGAGAGTATGTTTTGCGCGGGCATACTGCACGATATCGGGAAGCTCATTTTTGACGAATTCGTGCATCAGGACTACAAGGCGACCTGCGAAAGCGCGAAAAACGCCGGCATCTCCCTGATCGAGGCGGAATCCAGGACCCTGGGAATAAACCATGCGGAGATCGGCCGCATTCTCGCCGATAAATGGGCGCTCCCGCTCGATCTCGAAAACGTCATCGTGCATCACCATGAACCCGAACAGGCGGGCGAGCTGACAGAGCCGGTCACCATTGTACATATCGCCAATGTCATTGCGCACGAAATCGGCGCCGATATGTGGGAACGCGAAGCACGGTCGGCGTTTTGGCGGCCGGGTCTCGAATTGTTGCGTATCGATGAAACCGCCTTTGAGCGTATCAAGGAATCGTCGGCAAACGTCATGTCCAATTCGGTCGATTTTCTTACCATTATCAGGTGACCGGATTCCGGTATGCCGTGCCTCCAAAGGGGCGTCTGTGGAACACCTGCCGTTTATAAAAAATATTACGACCCTTCCTACGCCGTCGCCGGTACTGCGCCGCATCAGCGCGGTCGTGGCAAATCCGGCGTCGTCGATGGAACAGGTGGTTGAGGCGGTCAGGTTCGACCCGGCCATCGCGGGAAAGATCCTGCGGCTTGCCAACTCGGCGTATATCGGCATGCCGCGGACGGTCGCGTCGCTGCAGAACGCGCTGGTGCTGATCGGGCTCAAACGCGTGCAGACGCTCGTGCTGGTGTCGCAGTTTTCCGGGCTGCCCAGCGACAGGGCCGGTGCGTCGCTGTCCCTCGAACGGTTCTGGCGCCACTCAACGATGGCGGCGCTGATCGCGGAATCCATCGGCCGTCATCTGAAACGCTACGTTGCTGTTGACGAACAGGAGCTGTTTTCGGCGGCCATTCTTCACGATATCGGCAAACTCGTGCTTGCCGCGTACGACGGTGAAACGATCCGGCTGGCCGGCGAACGGGCTGCGGCGGAGGGCAAGCCTTTTTTTGCCGCAGAGGAGGAAAACCGTTCTCATACGGTCGTGGGAGCGCTGCTCGCCGACCAGTGGGGGTTTCCGCCCTTGCTCTCAGCCGCGATCGCGCGGCATCACAGCCCTGACGCTGCGGGCCCGGGCGCCCCGTTCGTTTCCTTCATCCACGTGGCGGACGTGATGTCCCACCTTATCGGTGCGGCGACGCATGAGAACGAAATCGCCCCGCCGCTCGACCCATCGGCGCTTTTAGCGGTGCGGCTTCCGCCGGAACGACTGCGCATTATCGCAGAAACCGAGGCGGAAAACCAGGCGCGGATTGAAGAACTTAGCGATGTCTTCGTGAGATAAAACCCGCAGGAACGTTACGGTTTGCAGGTTCCAAACAGCCTGGTCAGCATGCCGGCCGGATGCGGCAGATTAAGCGTCATTGCCGTGGCTGTCCGCTTACTCATGCCGCGGATCGCCTCCGGGTCTCCGAGGACGTTCAGGGCGCCGTAAACATTGTCGTAGTGGAGTGCGAAAAGATACCCTTTGCCCCCGAATGAGAGGGAGCTGTCCCAGGTGGCGGGAGCCGGACCGCTGACCGGCACGACCGTGACGATGAGCGCATCATACTGTTTTTCCTTATCGGTAAGCGAGTCCTGGTAGAAGAACGAGTGCGGGATGACGATCTGCGTATCGAGCGTGAAGGTGTCAAACGTTGCGTAGGCGTTCTGACTGAAAAGGATATACCTGATGCACTGGACTCCATACCAATCGGCGCCGATGCTTTCCCATCTGACCATGAGATCGCTGTCAAGCCTGATGCTTTTCGGGTTCTCGACGGTCAGTATATCAACCGAGTCGTATGGCCTTCCCTGGGCATCGAAAAAGGACAGGCTGTCGAGGATGGCAGGAAACGTTACGCTTCCGGCGACCGAGTCGAACGAAAGCCCGGTCGAAGTGTCGGTTGGATAATAGGGGAGGCGCACCGAGCAGGTGACGGTCTTCGACGGCTCCCTGAAATATCCTTCATACTGGGCGCTGGCAAGCGTGGGGAAAAGCCTGGTGCTCGTGTTATATCCTTCAAAGAAGGTGATCATGTTCTGGTTGCCGGTATAGGCAAGCGGATGGCTTCCATAGTGTACCAGTGCAGTGCGCATGGCCGGCCGCGATGAGAGCGAAAGGTAGCCGCAGGTGCTGTCCGGAACGGTTCCGGTATCGCCGCGAAGCCCGTCGATCAGAACGCCGAACAGTTGATAGGGCGATACCGTGCCGATCGGTATCCGCGCCGTGTCTCGCAGGGTATCGAACCGGATGAGCGTGTCCTTGATCCTGAACGTGTCCGTGGTGCGTACCGTATCGGTAACGTACGAGATGGTTTCAACGCCTTGTTCGCACGATACGGCCATAAATGCGAGCGAGATCGCGCTCACGACGAAGAGCATTCGAAGAAACGTACGTGTGGGTTGCATGAAAGGTCCTTTCCGGAGCGGTCGCCATGACGCCGCTCAATTGGTAAACACGAGCGTGAAGGAATACCGGTTTTTATCGAGACGCCGGATGCGCGATGGCCGCCCCTGGCGGTCGTAGTCGATTCCGTAAATTTTGTCATCGAGGCTCAGGCGGCAGGCCCAGGTGAACGAGAAAAAGGCGTTCCAGTTCTCGAACAGAACAAACGGCAGGTCGAGACGCAGTCCCGCGTCTTTCAGGTAGGATTTTCCGATGCGGGAAAAATCGTCCGGCCGGTCGATGCCGAGAATCTCCTGGAACGAGAATACGCCCAGGTCGCTGTTCCAGAGCGCCGCGCCTTCGGCAAAAGCCGTGGCATACACGCCCTGCAGCAGAAGCCCGAGGGGTTTGAACGTGATCCCCCGTGCGAGTTCGAACGTATACGATGCGTTAAGGTACATGATCCTGTTGCCCCATAGGATGTCGCGTTCAATCGCATCGACCATCCTGCGGGTGGTGACAAATCCCGTATCGGCAGACATTCCCCTCACCACCGGGACGAAAAAGCTGTCCACGACCGTGGCGGTGTCGATCGGATCGAACGAGTAGGGATAGGCGCTTAAAAACATGCCGGCGCGGTACTGGAGCGGGTAGACGCTGCCCAGTTCAGGCAGTTTCCTGTCGAGCGTGCCGAAGAAAGCGGTTGCCGTTGCCACATGCCGTTTGCTGCCCCAGAGGGGGAATCGTTCCAGGGCGCTGAGTTCGATGCTGGAGAAGTTTTCCTGCTGCAAGAGCGGGACCATGAAGGCGGTCGGCGTGCCGTCGGGTCGTTTGCTGAAGATGAATTGCGGCGTCGTCGCGCCATGAGGCGAAAAAAGGGTGTCGCTTCCCGTGCCGACCGCCCCGAGCGAGTAGGTGCTGCCGGAAAGTCCCGCGCGGGCTGAAAAAAGATCCGCCCGCAGCGGCAGAACCTGCGCCGGCCTGATGTTTGTATACGACCAGGTGAGCCCGGTTCTGAAATCGCGGTACACCAGGAAATCCTTGTATTCGTCAAGAAAGGTGAGCGGATCGAGCGTAACGCTGTATTCCCTGATGACGTCGTCAAGCCATGTTGACGGACGTGAATCGTTAAGAACCTGGTTGGTGATATCGCGCGCCCCGCGTGCCTCAAACGGGTTCGCCAGGGCAAAGGCCCGTATCTCGGACCGGATCGTTGCATCCAGCAGGCTTCCGCTGAACGAAACGCTCCGTCGCGAGATATCGGCATCGAGGCGGTTCCACTCGTTGAACCTGAGACCCCCGCTTATCCCGATGTCTTCGAATCGCTGTGCCGAGCTGAACGACCCGTCCGCATAATCGACGTACTGGGCAACAAACGTATCCGGTCTCCCGGTTTCGCCGGGCAGATAGAGAAGCGACTGGTAGGGCTCGCGTTGTGCATCGATCGCCTGCGGCCTGAGCTGTTCGACATCGCGGATCTCGTCGAGTCCGCCGAAAGTCGTGAGCGACGGCAGGTATATCCGGTCCTGGCCCATGATCCGGGGCAGTCTGATGTCGGCAAGCATCCCGCCGCCCCACGATAATCCGGCTTTGCTTTTCGGTGATTTACCGCCGTAGGCATATCCCAGGAGGCTGGCACGGCCCGACAGCTCGCCGAACAGAAACTGCATGCCGCCCCGTATCTGCGCGTCACCGATGCTGTCGGTGATATAGGCGGGGGAGAAGTTCAGAAACGGGCTGATGTCCCACATGGTATAGGCGGGTTTATAGGGGGAAAGCGGATACTGGTAAGGTTTCAGCCTGCCGGTTCCGTCATCGGCGCCGGCGGAAAAGAGGTAGGGGCGTCGAATGCGTTTTGCATACTCCCGCCCGACGTTTTCCACCACGACCTCCTGTACGCCCTCGACAGCGACCGTGTAAATGCTGTAATCTGCCGCATGAAAACCGGTGTAGTACAGAAATGCGTTGTCGCGGTCAACGGAGGGGTGAAACGCGCCACCAAGCACGTTCGTCACCTGTTCGGTTTTTCCCGTCGCGAGATTCATCATGTATATATTAAAAACGCCGGTGCGGTCGGAGGAGTAGTAGAGCGTTTTCCCGTCCCTGGAGAGGCAGGGGTCGCGTTCATCGGCGGTCGAATGCACGAGGAGGCGAAACTCCAGGTCGTCCCCGAAGCTCAGGGATTCGGGAAAAAAGACGGTGTCGGTCAGCTTGCGTTTTTTATCGAGGGGCGCTGCCAGTGCACATACCTGCGCGATATCGCGGTCAGCGCCGTTATAGATGCCGAGAACGATGGAGTGATTGTCGGGGGACCAGCAGGGGGAGAAAAGCTGCGTTCCGTTGGCGAAATTGGTAAGCTGGCGACGGTTCCTGCCGTCGGCGTCGATCAGCACCAGATTCTGCATGCCGCCGTTGTTTTCGATGTAGGCGATGGTTTTGCCGTCGCCCGACAGCGCCGGGTCCATGGCGCGCGCGTGCCAGGTGATCGCTTTTTCCGTCCGCCGTGCGACGTCATATTTGTAAATGTCAAGGTAGGCGGCCCGGGAGTTCCAGCGCGAATAGAGGAGCGTGTTGCCGTCGGGAAACCACTGTACGCGCGAATCGACGGTCTGGTCCTCCTTGAGCAGGCGGGTGGACGTTTTCAGCCGCTTATCAAAGATGAACAGGTGCGGGTAACGGACATCGTACCCTTTATTGGAAACAAAGGCGCAGCTGCCGTTGTCGGGCGATATGACGGGGAACTGGTCCCAGAAACCGCCGTCGAAGAACGGCGTTCCTTCATGCAGCCGCGGGGTGATGGCCGCGGCGGTTGTGCCGTATTTTTCCCGGAGTGTTTTTTTCCATCCGCGGTAAATCGTTTCGCCGCTCCTGCCGGTCACTTTTTCAAGCGTACCGTTGAAGTTGAAGTATGATTTCGCCTTTGCCGTCTCATGCACCCGGTGTGTCCCGAAGACCGAATCCATGTACAACACCATGGAGTACCCCTGGTTGTAGACCATCTCCTCGTAAAAACCGTTTCTGTTGCCGAACGTGCCCATTTCCACATAGTCGAGCAGATCGTTTTCAAGCGTAGCCATGCGCAGGAACATGTCGCGATGGCTGTCCCACAAATCGTTGCGGTTGCGGTACGCCTCGTACTGGGCGATCCCTTCGATCCACCACATCGGAGCGAGCAGGTTCCAGTACCGCGCCTGCACGGCCCAGTCCGGGTTTCTGAAACGCGACCAGCTCTGAAGCGAAACGTTGTCGAACAGCATGCTCTTGGAAGCGGCCTTGAGGGAAAATACGTGCGCCAGTTCGTGGGTGACCACGTTGCGGATCCAGTTGGAGGTTCCCCGGATGCCGGCGTTCAGGTTGGTCGTGTAGACCGTCACGGTGTTCTTGTTCGCAATGGCAAACCCGTTGGCGTAATCGCCCGGATCGAGAATGTAGAGGTAGATCTTCTGGTAGCGGTCAAAGATGTCGTACGCCGTGGCGAGACTGGACCATATTTCTTCGGCAACGTCAACAACCTCGTTGGCAAAAAACTCGTTGCCGTTTTCGAAGACCACGACGTAGTGTTCGGTGACGATCTGGTTCCGCGCATGGAGGGAACAGGGGAGCGCCAGGAGCAGGAAGGCGAGAAGCGTGACGGGATGGTTCATAGGTTCCTTTGCTGAAGTCAGGCACCGGGCTGCACGTGAGCGTTATAAAAACGGCGGGAAACCGGTGTCGTCAGGGATAATGGCCATTCCCTCTATTTCCACGAGCCAGGAGGGCCGGCAGACCGGGGCTTCGGTTATGACGCACGGGGTAGCCGGAGGCACCCTTTCTTTCAAAACGGCTTCAACCGGTGTTTTGTCGTTGCGGTCCCTGATATATACAATCAGGTACGCCAGGTCATTGATCGATGCGCCCTGTTCGACAAGAAGCGCATGTATGTTGTCGAGCGTGCGCATGGCCTGTTTTTCGGCATCGCCTCGATACAGCACCTCCCCCTTGCGGTCGATGCTGGCCGTGCCGGAGATATGCAGGTGGGACCGGTCGCCGAACCGTACCCGCAGTCCCCGCTCAAACGTGACGCCATAAAGAATGGTCGGGGAGAGATGGCCGGGCGCTTCCATTCGTACGATCTGGCCCGCTGCAAGCCCGCCTATTGACAGCGAATCAACGGAAACGGCTTTTTCAGGGGAAAAAAAGGAGCCGCCGATGCCGGTGCTGGCGAGGTAGCGGGTCGAATCGTTAAGTCCGTGCCGGGCGAAGAACTCCCTGCGCGCGTCAACCATTCCGGTGTAATGGTTGTCGATGTCGCGCACGAACACCCAGGTCCTGATCGCGTCATTGCGGAAATCAAGGCCGTTGCGGCTGACGGATGCTGCAATCGATTCGAAAACATCTTTTGTCTGGGAGGCCGCGTCGAACGGCCCGCTGCCGGTGGCATTTGCGGTCACGAAAAGCGAGCAGGTGCGGCCCTTAAGCAGGAGCGTGTTGCTCAGGTCGCCGCCATGGCGATGCACCTTTTTTCGCGTCGGAGCGGCGGGGGTATTGGCGATATGGTACGAGAGCAGCGCGAGGGGACCTCCCACGAGCGGCTTCTGCTCGACAAGCGATATCGCGCCGTTGGCAAAGCGTTCGAAAAGCGGCGAACCGATCACGGAATCTTTCCGGTTCAGGATATCGCTGACAAACAGGCGGGAGAATACCGCGGTGGAGTCGGAAAGACCGCATTGGGAAAGCGCCGCGTCATACCGGCGGACAAGCCCGTCAAGGGCGGCATTGAAGGGAACGGCAGCGTCGGTTGTGATCGCACAGAAGTGTTCGTCAAAGCCTGCGGCTGTGGAAAATCGCGAACAGCGGGTGGCATCATCAATGATCGTCGTGGTCAGCATGCCGCTTCAGGTCCTTTCGTCAACGGGTGCGAAAGATATAAAAATGAATAGTGCCGGGGAGAGGTGGGTAGGGTGGCGAAGGCGCGGCGGCGCTGCGGAGTGGAATTTCTTCGCGCTAACGGCGCGGCGTTGTGCCTTTGACTTTACCACCATTTTTCAAAAAATACGGATCGGGGAATCAGCCAAGTCGGTTCGGCCCGCCCGTCCTGTTTCTATTCAAAGTGCTGAACAACCAGGGGTTTTACATATATATTTATCTGAATTTCATGGTCTGCCGGACTTTTTTGCGCATCGGCGAAAAACCGCAGTGAATCATTGGCCGGAATGGAGAAACCGATGGCCGTTATGCCGTATGACCTTTCCGTTGTCCTGTCCGGCGAAGCCGGTCAGGGACTCAAGACCCTGGAGGTCGTCTTTGCGAAGACCGCGAAGGCGAGCGGGTTTCACGTTTTCACCTATACCGAATTCATGTCCCGCATCCGCGGCGGGAACAACACCACCGAGATCCGCATCTCCTCGAAACCGTGTTGCGCGTTTGTCGACCGGATCGACGTCGCCATTTCGCTGCAAAAGGGCGGTCTGCGCAGGATCGCCCCGAGAATAAGCGGCGCCACCACCATCATCGGCGACGAATCCGCGATCGATGAGGATTTTCGCTCCCGTGACCGGGTACATCCTGTCCCCCTGGCCGGCATGGCAAAGGAGAGCGGGGGTGGCATTTTTCTTAATACCGTGGTGCTGGGAATGCTCTGCGCGCTTCTCTGTTTCGACCGCTCCCTCGCACTTGAAATACTGAAAAAAAATATCAAGCGGCAAGATAACGAAACCCTGTCGAAGAACGAGAGGGCATTCGGCGCGGGATACGAAGCAGGCGAAAACGTGCGCAGGGAAGGAGGGCTGCACTGCGCAGTCCCCTCACGCGCCCGGGTTGCGAACGACCGCCTCCTGTACGGTTCCGACGCCGTCAGCATCGGCGCGCTGGCCGGCGGGTGCAATTTCATTTCGTCGTATCCCATGTC
>JAFGOU010000573.1 GCA_016926315.1 Chitinispirillaceae bacterium | reverse complement strand
TGAGTTTTGCCGTGATCGAATCCTGAAGAGCGGTGAAAAACGGCGGCGCCAGCTCGTTCTCCAGCAGGTCACCGAAGTTTTCACCGTAGCAGGCGTAAAGGACCGGATCCGTCGCGATAGCGCTGTCCAGGGCATCCTCGCTGCTGTACACCAGTGATCCGGGAACGGCTGCTCCCCCGTGCGGCGGCTGGAAAATATCTTCGTAATCCCACCCGCATACCCGGAAAACGATTTCCCCGTCCTGCATAACGGCGTAAAAAAAGACTTCGTCAAGGTAGTCGCCGTTCTTGAGCAGCATGTTCACCCCCAGCCAGCGGCAGTAACCGTCAAAGTCAAGAGTCCTCTCCATCTCAGCCAGAAGCGGAGCTCCTGATAACGCACCGACAGCCCGGTACAGCCCCATCAAGCGGTCGATCAGGGTTTCCAGGAGGTCTTCGTAACCGGTTCGCAGGTACTTGAGCTCGAACGTCGGACCGTAGTTCCGACGGAACACGGCAATGGGCGCCTCGGGCTTCGCCTTGAGCGCCTCCTGGGTTTTCTGCATGAAAAGATACAAACCGCGGTACGTGCCGTTTATGTACCCCCTGACATACTCGAAGTGGGAAAAAAACAGGCCGCACCGCCGCAGGGTTGAAAGTCCCAGGACATTGCAGAAATAACCGTAATCCGGGCTCATGGCGATCAGAAAGCAATCGTCAAGCTTCACCGGGCAGGAAAACAGCCGTTCCTTTGCGGGGATCTTCAGCTCAAGGCTTTTACGGAAAAACGTGAGGCTGCTTTCGCCGTGAAGGTTCATCCTTACCGGCTCATGCCGCCGGGTCGAACCGGTGTATACGGTTTCCGCGGCGATCACAAATTCCTGTGACCTGCTCTCCAGCGGCTGGGGCGTGCTGTCGATGAACGCCATTGCCTCGTTTGACATGAAAAGCCGGATCGATCCGATGGACGGCCCCGGTTCCGGCGCGTCATAGGGAGCGACAAGCGCGCAGCCGAGGAGGCAGGAGAGCGACGGGAGCAGGACGGTGACAGGCAGTCGTCTATTCATGGATTGTTTCAGTACAGGGGAGTGACAAGACCCATGTCTCGACCGTCTGCGGCGGCCCCGGCGCCCGGGGCATCTTTTTTCAGCAGCAAGTCGGCTCCAAGCAGGGGCGTTTCATGGCAATTCCCGGTGCCGGAGGTGCCCGGCGACGTGGAAACAATCGAGTAGGATACCTGGAGCGCGGAATCGACCGGCCCATTTGTCAATACATCGAAGTTCCGCGCGTCGATCCCGTTGCCGTTGACGATGGAATTGACGACGAGTAAAAACCCAGCGCACCCCCAGTCGTATGCGTCGCCGAACCGCACGCCGGTCCGGTTGCCGGTCACCAGGCAGTGGTCGGCCACGACGACAGGATTCCCGTATCCGGCTTCGATCCCCTGGTCGCATCCGGTAAAATAACTGTTGAAAATCGCCACCCGGTTGCCTTCCGACGCCGCAACACCCTCGTGGTAAAAGCCCTCCACCCAGCAGTCGGCGATCCGCAGAAACGCGCCGTTATGGTCGATGGCGTCGTCCTTGCCGCGGTAGAAAACACACCGCTTGATCGTCGAATACTGCGAATCCGCCACGTCGCCGTAGATTCCCTGCAGGTAGAGCGCGTCGTTGTCGTCATCGACGGCAGCGGAAGAGGTGTCGGGCGTGAACAGGATCCACGAATCGGACAGGGTGACCCTGCTCTGCGAGAACTCGCCGCCCATGTCACAATACAGGAACAAACAGGAATCGATGGTCATGCCGCCGCTGATGGCGGTGACCCCCTTTCCTGCGTTGTCCATAAAAAAACAGCTGCGCAGGCCGGCATGCGTGCCAGCGACATGCAGCGCGGCCTGGGAACCGGAATGCCCGAACACCCACTCTCCCGAGGTGTTCCCGCCGCCCCGGCAGAAGAACACGTTCGTCAACCGTGACGTTCCCGTCAGTACCAGGCCGCCCCACGGCGCTCCGGGATCGTCCGAAGTGAAGAACACCGGATAGCGGGACGATGCCGCGCAGACCAGCTCACCTTCGCAGACCATGGTGACCCGCTGCCCCAGGATGAACAAGACGTTCTCCTCAATGGTGAGCTGTGGCGCCGAGAGGGTGACGTCCGCCGGCACCATCACCAGCGTTCCCGCCCTGACAAGCGCAAGCGTATCGGCGGCCTGCTGGTCAAGAATCATGGTATCCGTCGGCCCGCTCCCGGCAATGGGCAGCGTATCGACCAGACGCCCGCGGTCGTCCCGCAGTTCAATGGTTCCGCCGGTGAAGGGTGCCGCACCGGTGCCGCCGATCCCGTTTTTCAGATATCCGCGTACCGATGTCCCGGCCTGAACGAGCGAGAACCATCCGCTCGCGCGGCGGTCAATTGATCCGGCATTATCGAGCTTTTGGACAACAAAGGGAATTGGAAATCGTTCCAGCGCGCAGGCGGGATACGTCAGTCTGAACGATCCGCCGGTAAAGGTCGTGCCGTCAAGCGGGGCGTTCCAGTGGCATGAAAAAATACCGCCGCCTGCCGCAGCAATGATGACGTTCATGATAATGCGGTGCGTAACCATGGTTTTTCGGGTCGCAGTTCAATCCTCAAGCTCATCCCGCCCGGTCCGGGCAGGTTTGCGGGCGGTCTTTATCCTCCCTGTAGTGCCGAAATGTATCTGTGCAGCCACGCGCTGGTATTTGAAACCGTGCAATCGTTCGTCGAGCCGCATGTCATACGACAGTTCCATGACCACCCCGCTTCCAAGGTGCAGCTGAACATCCTGGGTAAGGGCATAATAAAACGCCCGGAGTACGTACTGCTCATAGCGGTAATCCAGTCCGTTCAGGAACTCACCCGCGGTCGTGAGCCTCAGCATCCTTTTCCGGGGAAGAGGAACCGTAACGGTGTGGGCGGTATAGAGGCTGTAGGCGACATTGCTCTGATATCCGCCGTAGATCAGCTGCACGAGCGGTGCGTCCGCGGTATCGACGCCGATGAACCATTCCAGCGAGCCGCGATACCAGCGGGAATAGTCGACCGTGACGGCGATATCATGCAGCAGCAGCCGGCGGGAGATAACCGTACCGTTGCTCCTTACCCGGGCAAGTTCCGGCGCGGTGACCATATAATCAAAGCCGACCATCGGGCCGGGTTGCCAGCCGACCCGCGCCACCGGCTGGCGAAACAGGTCCCGTTCTCCCGTACCCGGGAGGTCATGCAGCGGATATTCAAACGTGCCGAAGGCGAAATGGACCGCAGGATTGATGTCGCCATAGACCATGGCCCCTGAGCGGAAGCCTGCCACTCCCAGCTCGTATTTCAGGTTATCGACGGTAAAGCTGTTGAACACGGTCGGCAGCCGCGACGGGGCGATGAGGTTGTTCGCGCCGAACGGTATTTTGAACTTTCCCGCCTTGAATTTCAGATACGGTTTGAACGTCAGGGCGACCCAGGCGTTCTGGAGCGCCTCCTGAACCGTATTTTCCGCCATGTCGATACGGAGCTTGCCGGCCGCATCAAACGGACCGATCTTCTTTTCGGCGCGAAGCGCGGTCTCCGCCCGGTGAAGCCCGATCTGAAAATGGCCGTCGGCGTAAAAGGCGTTGTTCTGATCGAGCCTTGACCACGGCTGCAGGAAAAGGTCAAGGTTGATGTCGGTTTCGGCATTGAGCGCAATGGCGGCGACACAAAGCGCCCCCGCTGCCATGGTCATGGTCCGTATGCTCATCGAAAATCCCCCGTGCTTTCGTCGTTATCCTGCCATGCGACCGTCGTGACCGCCGCCCCTGATGCTTGGCAAATTTTAAAAATAGCTGGTCGTGACTGTTGAGTCAAGCATCGCCGGTCGTTGCGCCCCGATCACCGCGGGTTCCACTGCTGGGCGGCCGTCATGATCGCCACCACGAAAATCATCATGCCGGTGGCAAGGAACACCTGTTGCCTGCCGTTATAGGAGCGCTTGACCAGTTTGATTCCCTCGGTTTTTTCCCCGGCAATCACCGCCGGTTTCGGCGATGGGGTAGCAGTCGTGTCGCCGGCAACAGGTTGCGGCAGCGATAAATGGGTATCGGCGGCGGCGTTCGTCTCTGCAGTGTCAACCTGAACGGTTACCTGAGAGGAAACCGTACCGGGATCCTGCGCCCGAACGGACAGGAGGAGCGTCGCACCCATGAAGAACATGACGGGGATCATCACCGTTCGTGACCACCGGGCGTTCATGAGAGCAGCCTCGCCACGATCGTGCCGATCTCCCTGGGATTGCCCTTCCCGGCCGTTGCCTTCATTGCCTGGCCCACGAAAAAACCGGTCAGTTTTTTCTCTCCCTTCCGGTAACGTTCGACCTCCCCGGGATTCGCCTCGATGACCTTCCGTACGGCCGCTTCGAGAGCGCCCGTGTCGGAGATCTGCGCGAGTCCGAGCTCTGCGATGATCGCGGCGGGGTCACGGTCTTCCGCCTGGACGGCCTCCAGCACCTTTTTCGCGGCCTGGGCGGAAAGGGTGTTGTCCTTCACTTTTGCAAGCAGCACGGCAAGACGCTCCGGCGTCACGCGCAGTTCCCCCGGACCGGTTTTAATCTCCTTGACCATGCGCAGAATTTCGCCCATGACCCAGTTGGCCGCGGTCCGCGCTTCTGCGCCGGCGGCCAGAACCGCCTCATAGTAATCGGCGATCGCCCTTGACGAGGTCAGCACGTCGGCCGCGTCGGGGGCAAGCGCGTACGACCGCTCCAGACGCCCTCGCCGCGCTGCGGGAAGTTCGGGCAGCGCAGCCTTGACTCCGGCTATCATTACCCTGTCGACCAGAAGCGGCACCAGGTCGGGATCGGGGAAATACCGGTAGTCATGCGCATCCTCCTTGGATCGCATGGGCACCGACTGGCCGGTCGCCGGATCCCACAGAAAGGTCTGTTGCGTGATGACACCTCCGGAACGGACCGTATCGATCTGCCGCTCGGTCTCGTAGGCAAGCGCCTTTTCGAGGCTGCGGAAACTGTTCATGTTTTTTATTTCGATCTTGGTGCCGAGTTTCGTATGGCCTTTCGGCCTGACCGAAATGTTGGCATCGCATCGCAGGCTGCCCTCTTCCATGTTGCAGTCGCAGACGTTAAGGTACTCGAGAATCTGCTTGAGTGCCGTCAGATAGGCGTACGCTTCGGCGCCGCTGCGCAGGTCGGGCTCGCTGACGATCTCGATGAGCGGGGTGCCGCACCGGTTGACGTCAAAGAGAGAGTCCGCCGCGTCTTGGTCGTGCACGAGTTTGCCCGCGTCCTCTTCGAGATGAATGCGGGTGATGCCGATCCGCCGCTCATGACCGTTCACCGATACCGACAGCGCGCCGCCGATACAAAGCGGCATGTCGTACTGCGATATCTGATACCCTTTGGGAAGGTCGGGATAAAAGTAGTTCTTTCGTGCAAAAATGGACTTATGCTCGATGGTGCAGCCGAGGGCGAGTCCCGCTCGTACCGCCATGACGACCGCCTCCCTGTTGAGTACGGGAAGCGCGCCGGGAAAACCCAGGCAGACCGGGCAACCGTGGGTATTGGGCGGGTCGCCAAACGGCGTCGAACAGCCGCAGAACAGTTTCGTTCTTATCGATAACTGGGCGTGCACCTCAAGGCCGATGACTGCTTCATACTCCACCACGTTCCGCCCCTTTACTACTGCTTCACCACGATCCGGTATGACTGCCCCTGCCGCACGAACCGGTCCCTGCCGAAACGTTCCGCCTCCTCACGCGAGGCAAAATCGCCGACCCATACCCGGTAAAAAGTCTGCTCGGAAACAAGCGCCGGCACACAGACAACGTTCTTATGGGTTTTAATCAGCTTCTGCCGGAGTTCCATGGCGCGCTCCCGGGAACTGAACGCGCCGACCTGGAGGGTAAAACTCGTGTCGTTCCCGCCGCCAGACGGTTTTTTCCCTTGCATAACGCCGGCGCGGGACGGCGGCCTTGCGGCGACGGCCGTTCCTTTTTTACGGAGCGGCAGGGTTCGTACCTTTTCAAATCGCTCCTTTTCGAGCATGGTTTTTGCATAGAGAGAAAGAAGGCGCTCGAACACCGCTGCGGAATCGGCAAGTCCGAGATTTTTTGCGCACGTCAACTTTCCGAGAAACGCGGGAACCGACCAGCCGTTTTTGGCGGTAAACGGCCCGGTTTCCTGGAACCATTTCATGGCGCCCGCATAATCGCCCTTTTCATTGGCAATGTCCCCGAGCCTGACCCGGGCACGGTTCGCCAGTCCG
>JAFGOU010000572.1 GCA_016926315.1 Chitinispirillaceae bacterium | reverse complement strand
GGCGGGCTGGACGAGACTCGAACTCGCGACCTCCGGCTTGACAGGCCGGCGTTCTAACCGACTGAACTACCAGCCCCGCATAATCAGGAATTCGATTAATTGGGCGTTGTAGGATTCGAACCTACGACCACCTGCGTGTAAGGCAGGTGCTCTGTACCAGCTGAGCTAAACGCCCTGTTTCTTTTTCTGCTCTTTGTCCTTTGGCTCATCCTTGTACCCTGCAAGAATGGCGTAAGGAATCAGGGCGCAGTAGACGGCGACAAGGATGATCGGCGCGATGGTCTTGGAAAGCGGATTATCAACCGGTCCCTGGCCGAGCAGTACATACCCCAGGACGAGAAGCGCCAGGCAGATGCCGAAAATCCTTATATTTTTCGTGGTAAACATCGTACTGTACATGCCGTATCCTTGAAAAAAGAAGTTTTAAAATTAGTTCACGACGGGGGGAATAGTCAATATCAGAGTTCCAGTTTTGATGCGATTTCATTCCTTTTTGCGTCATCGGGCGCATCAATAAGGTCTTGCAGCCGCCGCCGGTTGATGCTCACCACGGTGTTCAGGAGGCCGGAGAGGTTCTGCAGCTCGTCTCCTTTTCGAAGTTTGACCTGTTCGGTATACCGGCCTTCGATCATTCCATGGCAGAGGTTTTCAAAACGGTAGACCGGCCCGGCTATTTTGTGGGAGAAAAATATCGTCATGAAAACGATCTGGATGATGACGAGGAAAAGCCCGGCGCCAAAGACCCAGAGCAGCGTCACGATCATCTGATGCCGGATTTTCCTGTTTTCGGAAAGGGATTTCAGATAGCCGGTGATCCCACCCACGATCGCCTTGTACCGTTCCACCGACGGCTCGGCCTGGTCCTGCAGTTCAAGAAGTATGATGCTTTCTATGTCCTGGCGGATAATGCGGTTGGTGGAATCGACAATCGTGATCGCGGCGAAATAAAGGGTGACCACCATAAAGGCGAGCATGACGAACATGGGAATGAAAAACGTGAGCATATATCTGCCCTGAAACTTGCGGTCGATGAAATAATGCTTGCGCTGAAACGTCGTGTTCGATGATGGCATGATCATACCCCCCGTCATTTCCATGGTTTATTGGGACGGATATTTGATACGCGAGTGGAACATCCCCTGCAATACCGGCATAAAACCCTCTACAATGCCGTCGAGATCGCGCAGGGTCAGGTTACACTGGTCAAGCTGCCCGTCCATGAACTTGCTCCTGATGATTTTTTTGACCAGTTCCCTCAGGAGCTTTGGCGAACTGGTGCCGAGACTCCTCGATGCGGCCTCAACCGAGTCCGCCAGCATGATGATTGCGGCTTCACGCGACTGCGGCGGCGGACCCGGATAATGGAAATCCCTTTCCTGCACCTGTTTATGCGGGTCCTGTTCAAGCGCTTTTTCATAAAAAAACGAGACCCAGCTTGTGCCATGGTGCTGCGCGATGACTTCCTGAAGCACCTGCGGCAGACGGTACTCCCGCGCCAGATCCAGCCCCTCTTTGACATGTGAGAGAATGATCAGCGCACTCATGTTCGGCGTCAGCTTGTTGTGTCTGCTTTTTTCCGACCCGATCGCGTTTTCAACGAAGTAATCCGCCTTGTCGATTTTGCCGATGTCGTGATAGTATGAGGCGACTCGCGCCAGAAGCGGGTTCGCCCCTATCCGCTCCGCCGCGGACTCGGCAAGATTTCCGACCAGAACGCTATGATTATACGTTCCCGCCGCCTCGATCGACAACCGTTTGAGCACCGGATGGTTCATGTCCGACAGCTCGATGAGCGTCATGTTGGTCGTGACGTCGAAGAGGTATTCCAAAAGCGGCGTAACCGCCATTGCGAAAAACAGGGACAGCACGGTGTTGATCACCGCCAGTCCGCAGTTCTGAAAGAACCCTGGCATTGTCAATTGATAATTTATCAGGTGCCACATCGCGATACACACGATCTGGACCAGAAGCACGGGCGGTATGACCTTGAAATATTCCCAGCGGTACCGTATGTCGCGGGCGAAAAGCGCGGCGGTCAACCCTCCGAACAACGCGAAAAGGAAAAGAAAGTTGTTGAAATTAAGGGCGATACCGAAATAGAGCGCGACGAACGTCATCAGGACAAAACACAGCTCCCTGCCGAAAAGAATGGCTGCCAGCGCCGCGCCGGCGGCCGTCGGCACAAAGCATGCCGGCTGGAGAAACAGCATTTCGGTTCCAGGGCCCTCAAACAGCCTCGGCATCAGCATAAGTGACAGGCGGATGATCAGGAGCTGGAACATCAGCACAACGACGAGGGCAACGAGGTGTTTGGGGTTTTTAAGGATAAAGGGCTGGTATTTTACAATGTAGGCGCTTAAAAAAAGAAACGCGATAAAAACGAATATGATCCTCCCGAGGTTTCCCGTCCACATCTTGCGGCGTTCACGCACGTTCTCCATTTTTTCCATGGCGATATGGAGCGATTTCAATTTTTGAAGGATCGCGGGAGTCACTTCCTGATGCTTGTGGACGATTTCCGTGTCTTTAAGGACCTTCCCGCTTATCGCAAGGACGTCGGCCGCCGCTTTTTTGCGCCGTTCGGCGGTCACCCCTTCGGCAATGGAGATATTGGGATGCACGTACGCTGACAGGAATTCATAGGCGGCATTCAGGGCGTCCCCGTCAAACCTTCGTTCATGCCGCAGCCGCTGGATGACGCCTTCAAACGCCACCTCCCGTACCCGCAGGTCGGCGACATCGACCATATAATCGGCCGAGTCTCGCAGCAGATACACATACTGCTTGGTGTAAATATGGTGGTTATTGAAAGAGGTGTTATATTTGAGGCGGAGCTCATATAACCGCTCTTTGGACGAAACGATCGGCATGGCAAGAATGCCCCTGTCGATGAGGGAATCCGCCGCATAGACGATGCGATCCATAAGAACCGGCGTTTTTAGAAGGATCTTCAGGGCATTTTCGGAAAGTATTCGTGAAAGTTCCTGCCGGAGATCTCTGGCAGAGGGATCATTGAGCTGCTTTCCTCCCAAAAGAGACATTTTCTGCCTGAACAGCCGTAGCGATGAGAACATCTGCCGGGACCTGATGGCATCATATTCAAGCACCATAAGCACCTTCTCGACGGCCATTTTCCGCTCACGCTCGAGTTCCTCCGCAGATTTGAGCACGTCGAACGTATAAGGAGCAATAACGGTTTCCTTCGATGCTTCCCCTATTTGCGGCAACACGAACCGTTGCAGCGAACCGGTATAGGGGAAAAGGACAATCGCTGCAACCATGGCCCCCAGAACGATGAACAGCTGCGGCGTGAAAACGCGGAAAAAATGAAGGAGATATCTTCTCCCCCGTCGCAAGCGTCCGGATAAATCCGGCCGCTTTCGGTATGGTTGCCGCTCAGTGTTCATAACGCACGTGAAACCGTAACACCAGGGTTTGACTTAACGAGGTATTTCAAGGGTCCATCCGGGTACGAGAAAATCCTGCGGTCGACGAATACCGCCGTTGGCGGCGCCGGATTTATAGCGTTCGAACCGGCGGTCGATGCGCTTTTTATTGGCCCTATAAATCCGCGGCCACTGATACTGGTCATTATAAACCTCTTCGGCAAGTTCCCAGAGGTTGCGGGCTCTGCCGCTCGTGCCGACGGTATACGACGAAGACGAAAAGGAAATCCCGGTCTCGCGTTGGTGACCGGTTGCGTTTTCAACCATTGCAAGTACGCGCACCACCGCCGCGTCGACCTCCCGTACCCGTGCCGCCAGACGTGACAGCAGACAGACCCGTTTTTTCCTGAGCGCGTCGAACCTTTCCGCATGCAGCTTGATATCGGATTTTCTACGCAGAAGATCTTCACCGGACGATAAAAGAAACTGCTGGAAAACAGCCGACAGATCCTCAAGTTCAGATTCAGCGTTCAGTAGGTCCTGTTCCGTTATTCCGATCAGCGCATATAGTTCCCGGATAACCGACGCAATCCGCACATGAATCCGCGCTATCTGCTGTTTAAGGTTTTCGATCAGAGCCTGTTCCCGGGCGATTCCTTCACGCGCGTTTTTTTCCCGGGCAATGACGGCATTCAATTCGGTGAGATAGTGTTCGTAGGTCATTTCCCGTTCTTGTAACGAGGCGGCCGATAACGTCCCCATGGCAAGCAGGATGACCGCACCAAAAGCTCTCATTCTGGTACCCCAATTGAACGCAGCAACGACCCGACGATCGTATTATTTCTGCAGATTGTCCCGTTCCTGCTCGTCGGACTTGAGTTCGGACTGTTTTTCTTGAAGCTCCTGTTCAAGCCGGATGCGTTCTTGCCTGAGTTCAGAGAGTTTCCGCTCCGCGCTTTCAGCGGCAGCCCGCGCTTCCTCGAGTTTTGAGATATCTTCTTTTTCCGGTTTTTTCGTGCATCCGACCATCAGGGCCGGGGTCACGACCATAAAACCGATCAGAAGAAATCGCGCGAGCTTCATCATTTTGTACATGAACATCCTCCTGGTTGCAAAAACGCCTCGTTATAGGCTGGAATACCTGTAGGGTAGAATAATAGTTTTTTAAGTGAAAGCAAGTCAAGTAAAATGAGCAAACAAAGTTGCAGCAAGGCTGCGACGTTTTCCATGCCTCCACTGCCAAAGGCCGCGGCCCTTCCGGAAAACCCCAAAGGGCTTTTCGCTTATCGTTTACGCCGGGCATGAATCGACGCCACAGCGCCCAAGGAAGTCCCGGCGCCGCTTACAGGAAAACTTCAATACCGATCTGCAGCATGCGGTCATAACTGAACCGCGGAACGAAGCCGGACCCGTCCATTGTCGGATAAAGCGGCAGCTTGTCAAAACCGAAGGTGGCAAACAGCATCGCCCCTATTGCGCTCCGCCGGGACATCGCTTCGAGCGTGAGATAGCCTTCCCAGCCGATCCCGTTTCCTGCCGGGTTACCGGGAACATCGGTGTGATAGCCGATCATGCCATTGCTTTTAAGGTCAAAAATCCAGCTCCGGGTGTCGTAAAAACAGAATCGCAGTTCTTCGTGCAGGTCGGTGATAAAGGGATTAATGCCGTTCAGTTTTGAGGGACTGGCAAGTCCGAAAAACTCGCGCAGGTAGCAGCCGGTCCTGCAGTGCCATGAAAAACGGTCAAAAAAGGTCCAGCATTCCTTCTGCAGAAGGTTTTCACGGTAATCGGATTGCCTGAAGTTGACCGAGCCGGCGGCAAAAACCGGATTGTTGTAATACACGGTCTTCAGCTCCTGCCGGTCAATCTGGTGAGCGCAATTGTGCGCAAGCCCCACCTGCAGCGTGACCGCCGGGTGACGATATTCGACCATATCCAGAAGACCGTAACCGATATCCATGGGATCGAAAACGATACTCCCCGGAGATTGACCCATGCCGTGAATAAAATGAAACTCCCCTGCCCAATGGACCCTTTTCCAAAAAGAGAACAGCGAGAACCCAAAGGTTACGCTGTTTTGAAGATAGTAGTGCTCCCTGAAGTAGTCGTTTTTTTGAAAACTGAAGTATTTCAGATCTGCATCTAAATGGTAATCCGGCAGAAAGGCGGTGTTTGAAAGGAACTGGTTGATAAATGCGCATTGTCCGGTGCCGGCCTCCGCTCCCCGGGCCGCGCAGACGAGGCAGGTCATGACCGCAAGGGTATGGCGGGCCAAAGCGCTGATTTTTTTAACGACGGCGGTCACGAATGATACACGCCAAGGGTCTGGTCGGCGATGGTGTCCCATGAAAAGACCGTCTCGACCGCCCTTCTTCCGTTCGCGCCCATCCAGCGTCCGTGGTCGAAATTGGCAAACAGGGAACCGATACCCCAGGCTATGGAGTCAGGATTGGGCCAGATCTTGAAGCCGGTCACGTCGTGCCAGACGATCTCCGAAGGGCCGCCTATCGATGTGGCGATCACCGGCTTCCCTGCCGCCCAGCCTTCAAGTACCACTATGCCGAACGGCTCGTTGCGGCTGGGAACAACGACGCAATCGACGGATTTGTACAGGTCGATGAGTTCCTGTCGGGGGAACACTCCGTAAAACCGGCATGCGTGGCTCACGCCGAGCTGACGCGCACGGTTTTCGACACTGCCCCGCATGTCGCCGTCTCCGGTAAGGATGAATTTCGCCGAAGGATGGTATTTGAGCACGTGCGGGATTGCCTCGACAAGCAGGTCAGGCGCTTTCTGGGAGGTCATACGGCCGACGAAAAGGGCGGTCGGGTCCATGGGACCGACCGCATACCGCGACCTGATACCGCCGGGATCGAGGAACCCGTTAAACTGTTCGTAGGAGATCCCGTTGTAAATCACCGACGCCTTCCAATCGGGAACGTTGTAGATCCACATCATCTCGTTTTTCAGCGCGGCGGAAACGGTAATGACCCGGTTGGCATTGTAGGTTCCGTGACGCTCATGGTCCATGATCCGGGACGAGCGGCCGCCGTAAAAATTGTTGCCACAGCGTCCGTACTCGGTGGAGTGCATGGTAAGTATGGCCTTGCGGCCGCGACCGTGCTTTGCCCACACCATGGCATTCGAAGCCATCCAGTCGTGCGCATGAACGATATCGAAAGCGGAGCCCATGTAATCTTCGCATCCGAAGAGCGCACCGACAAAAGCGCGGCACATGCAATTGACGTCGTCGACGATATCAGCGGAACCTCCATAGGGAACGCGGTGGTAATGAACGCCGTGGATGACGTCATACTGCCAGTCGCCCTGCCAGCGCATGCGGGTGAAGACATGCACCTCGTGTCCTTTCCGCTGCTGGGCGGCTGCCAGTTCGGTTACATGGACTGCCACGCCGCCGACCGCAACCGAATGAAGCGCCTCCCACGCCAGATGAGCGATTTTCATGATATCCCTTTCAATAAGTGTATGGCGGACTTTTCCACGCCCGGTCATTTGAAATCATGTAACACTATCTCCTCCGCCCGTCTGCAGATCTCCCTGCCGTAATCCATCCATACCCCCTGTCCCCAGTAACGGTAACAGCTCGTCTGGGTCATGAGCAGGTGATACAGCGCATTTTTAAAGCGCTGTTCAGAGGGCGGGGTCCCCTTTTTCAGCACCTTTTCGTAAAAAAGCGAACTGACCCGGTCCATCGGTCCGAGCACCGATTCGTACCCGTTTACCCAGGAGATATTGTTTGTCCAGCTCCCCCCCTCCATATGGAACCGTCCGTCTTCCTTCTTGAGCGTCCCGATGACCGACGCGAGTTTTTCCGGACCTTCGCCGGGTTTCATGCGATCCCAGATCCGTTTCTGCATGACCGGCTGGAGGACGGGAAGATCACTCTCCCTGATGCCGGCGGCAAAAAGATGCTCGAGGTATTCCGATGCGTTCATGAGCGGCGATTCACTCCCCGAACTCTCCCTGACCGCTTCCATGTACTTGGGCGG
Organism: Chitinispirillaceae bacterium; assembly: GCA_016926315.1. The sequence continues at coordinate 1,492 of JAFGOU010000572.1, read as the reverse complement.
GAATTCGTTCATCATCACGCCGCCGTTTTCACCGTCGGCGATCTGCGTGACCAGCGGGGGAACCTGTTTTCCGCCAAGCTCCCAGCGGGAAAGGCCCTTTGCTTCATAGTAAGGCTGCATCTGGGCGACCAGTTTGGTGTCGCTGCCCTGCGTCTTGATGATCGCCAGTATCGAAGCGGTTTCTCCCTCTGCATTGGCGCATAGGAGACGGTGCGGAAGGTGTTTTTTTTCCGGCCCCCGGCCATTGTCGGGACGCTCGACGGAATGTTCCTGAACCATGACCCACTGGAAGCCGCACTCCCTGAGGGTTTTGATATATGCATAGGCGACGTCAGGATGGTTGGGCAGCGCCATTTCGGCGGGTGAAAAGCCGCGCACCCGTTCGAGGGCTTCAAAACCGAAAATGGCGGCGAAATGCTGCTGCCATGACGTGACATGGAGACGGAAATCCTGTACCGGAGTCGATGGCGCGACGGCATGTCCCCACGGGCATCCAAGCCATTCGACACAGCGACGATACCGGGAATCGGTCGTTATCAGCTTCAGGGCGTCGAAAACATCGTTCAGACCCATGTCGCGCATGCCGTGAAGCAGGGTTCCGGAGTAGTCGAGCATCACCCGCGGCTCTTTGCCCTCCTCCACCAGCTGCGGGATGAATTCGCCCATGCGTTTATAACACCAGTGAAACACCGGCGCGTTATGGTTGTCGCCGATGCCCTGATTGTCCATCATATTTTTAAGGTTGGAGATAATGGCCGCGGTGCGCAGGTCTCCGCCGCCGGCCGGAATCAGCGGCTGGTGCATGTGCAAGGCAATGGCGGTTGCGCTTTTGACACTGTTGAAATTGATGCCGCCATCCTGCCTGAACCGTTCCCTGCCGGCGCCGTTCATCACCGCTTTTCGCACTTTTTCTTCTTCACCGGCGATATTCGGCGCGCCGTCACTGTATTCTGGAATCGACGGGTACATCATCATCCTCCTTTTTACCGGGAGCCTTGAGCGTGGCGCCGGCTTTTCTCTCCACTTCCTGCAGATAATCGACCGCGACGTTCAGGTCGAGGTGGCATTTGTCCACCCAGGCGTCTCCCCAGTAGAAGTTGCAGCTGGTTTCAGCGCGCAGGATCCTCCAGTACGCTTCGCTTAAAAGATGGTCGAGTCCGGCGTCGGCTTTGCGCCTGAGCGCATGATACCACGCGCTCGTCTCCTTTACGCGTGCAAGCGCTTCCCGCTGACGGTGCGATCCGGTCCACTGGGTGAATCCGGTCCCGTTGTGCCAGCCGGTGTTCCAGGCGCCCTCGGCGACCGTCACCTTTCCCGCGGCGCCGTACTTGTCAAGATACTCGCCGATAAAGACCGGCCGCACGTTGCTGGTGCCGTTCCTGATCCTGTCGAGGTATTCCCGGTAGAAATACTCCCAGAAATTGCCCTTTCCGCACGTATTGCGGAACCAGCCGCCGTTGTCGCCGTCGGTGCAGGTGGTGACCAGCGGCGG
>JAFGOU010000571.1 GCA_016926315.1 Chitinispirillaceae bacterium | reverse complement strand
GCCCGCGCCCTCGGCGACGATGAGAAGCGCGTGGTTGCGTTTGGCGAGCCTTTTTTTTAACTCCTCCAGCAGTCCCCGCGGGCCGTTGAGTTCGAACGGCACTTCAGGCACCAGCACGTAATTCACGTAGTTCGTCCCGAGCGCCGTATGCGCGGCGATAAAGCCGGATTCCCTGCCCATGAGTTTGACAATTGCTATTCCGTTGACCGCGTCGTGCGCTTCGACATGCGCGCCGGTGACCGCCTCCACGGCTTTTGCCACAGCGGTCTCAAAGCCGAACGACCGCTGTACAAAAGAGAGGTCGTTGTCAATGGTCTTGGGGATCCCGACGACGGCGAGCGGAAGCCCCCGTTTTTTCGATTCATTCGCGATGCAGAGCGCGCCTTTCTGCGACCCGTCGCCGCCGATGACGAAGAGCATGGAGCATTTCAGCCGTGAGAGCTCGTCAACGATCTCCGCGGTCCGCTCGCCGCTGCCCCGCGAAGAGCCGAGCACGGTGCCGCCGGAACGGTGCGCATCTTCAACAATATCGGGCGACAGAGCGAGCGGAGAAAGACCGAACTCCGGGAGCAGTCCGCGGAAGCCGAACTTGAATCCGGAAATGCGGCGCACGCCGTAATCGTGCCACAGCGACATGACGATGGCCCTGATGACGTCGTTCACCCCCGGGCAGAGACCGCCGCAGGTAACGATTCCCGCATGGACCTCGGAAGGATCAAAAAAGATTTTTTCGCGCGGCCCGGCCCTTTCGAGAAGACCCCGCTCCGCGAGGGGTTTTCCGGTGCCGGCCGACACTTCAACATCGTAGATGACACGTTCGTCATCGCTCATGTAATTGGCGATATTGTCGCCCATTATACGGGAAAGAGCGAGCGGGGACGGCGACGTTGCTTTCCCCAGCGATGAAATGGTGAAGTCCAGATCAGCCATTTACTGCTTTTTCGCCTTTTTATTTTTACGCGGCCGTCTTTTGCCGAAGGTGCCCCTGAAAATTTTCCCGCGCCGTGAACGGCGATCGCCTTTTCCCATAATAATCCTCCTCGACGGTTAATTTTTAAGTGCTGATTGCTATTTTCCATAAAATAGCATCTGCGGGAACATAGACAAACTGCGCATCGTATTTTCCGAACGTTATGAAACGGGAGTCTTTCCTGATAGTTCTCTTTCTTTTCCTCGTCTGTTTTATCTCCGTTTCCGGCTGCTCTCATAAAACGCCCCCGATCATGGTGCCGGAAGTTGTCGCGGAAATCCCCCATGATTCCACTGCGTTTGTCCAAGGGTTGTTTCATGACGGCGGAAGACTTTACGAAAGCGACGGCCTGTACGGACAATCGGCCCTGCGCGTGCTCGACGCGCAGAGCGGCGCCCTGCTCAAACACGTCCCGCTGGAGCCCCGGTATTTCGGCGAAGGGTGCGCGAAAATGGGAGAGACCGTGGTCCAGCTGACCTGGCAAGAGAAGACCGCCCTGACCTGGTCGCTCGAAGACCTTTCCCCCGGTCCGACGCTCCTGTACGGCGGCGAGGGGTGGGGCCTCACGAGCGACGGAAAGATCTTTTACATGAGCAACGGTTCGGATACCCTCTTCGTGCGAAGCAGGAACTTCACGATCGTGCGGAAGATACCGGTCACGCTGCGGGGGGCGCCGGTCAGGAACCTTAACGAGCTTGAATATGTCAATGGAACGGTCTACGCGAATGTATGGTATTCGGATTCGATATTCTCGATAGACCCTAAGAACGGGAAAGTTGAAGCGATCATCGACTGTTCGAGGCTGGTCGAAAAAGAGGGCCCCTCTTCATCCGAGTGCGTTCTCAACGGGATCGCGTATAATAACGGAACGCGGGAATTTTATTGTACCGGTAAGAACTGGAAAAAAATTTTTATGGTGAATATCAGGTCCTCCCGCTGAATCCAATTGTCGATCATCCTGCACAGGAGCAATGGCAGTTGCCGCCCAGCGGTACAATTCTGACTAAAATAAGGCGGGAGCACACTCCCGCCTTATTTGCCTGCAATTCAGGAATCTGATTATACCAGCCCCTGGTCGAGCATGGCGTCCGCGACCTTGACAAACCCGCCGATGTTGGCGCCGTTGACGTAGTTCACGAAATCGCCTTCCTTGCCGTACCGCACGCACTGCTCGTGGATCGCCTTCATGATCCCGGCCAGTTTCGCGTCGACTTCCTCCCGGCTCCAGCTCATGCGCATGCTGTTCTGGCTCATTTCGAGGCCGCTCACGGCCACGCCGCCCGCGTTCGCCGCCTTGCCCGGCCCGAAGCAGATCTTCGCCTTCAGGAACACCTCGACCGCTTCGGGAGTGCTCGGCATGTTGGCTCCTTCGCCGACGCAGACGCAGCCGTTGCCGACGAGCGTCTCGGCGTCATTCGCGTCGATCTCGTTCTGGGTGGCGCCGGGGATCGCGACGTCGCATTTGACACCCCACGGCCGCTTTCCCTCCATATAAGTGCACCCGAACTTGTCGGCGTACTCCTTTATCCGGCCGCGCCGCACGTTCTTGAGCTCCATTAAAAAAGCCAGCTTTTCCGGAGTAATCCCCTGCGGGTCATGGATCGAACCGTTGGAATCCGAAAGCGTCACTACTTTGGCGCCGAGTTGTATCGCCTTTTCAACCGAATACTGGGCCACGTTGCCTGATCCGGAGACCGCGACGGTCTTGCCGGCAAACGAGGTCTTCCGATGCTTCAGCATCTCTTCGCAGAAATAGACGCAGCCGTACCCCGTAGCCTCCGGCCGGATGAGTGAACCGCTCCACGCAAGCGATTTCCCGGTAAGGACACCGGTGAACTCGTTGCTCAGCCGCTTGTACTGGCCGAACAGGTAGCCGATCTCGCGGCCGCCCACGCCGATGTCGCCTGCAGGCACGTCGGTGTCCGGACCGATATGACGGAAGAGTTCGGTCATGAAAGACTGGCAGAAACGCATCACCTCGTTGTCCGATTTTCCCTTGGGGTCGAAATCAGACCCTCCTTTGCCGCCTCCCATGGGGAGCGTGGTGAGGGAGTTCTTGAATACCTGCTCAAAGGCCAGGAACTTGAGAATACCCAGGTACACCGACGGATGGAACCGCAGTCCGCCCTTGTACGGGCCTATGGCGCTGTTCATCTGGATGCGGAATCCGCGGTTGATCTGGATCTCCCCCTTGTCGTCGACCCACGGAACGCGGAACATGATGACCCTTTCAGGCTCGACAATGCGCTCGAGGATCTTCGCCTTCTGGTACTTGGGATTCTTCCCGATGAACGGCATAAGGGAGGTGACGACCTCCTCGACCGCCTGGTGGAACTCTTTTTCCCCGGGGTTCCGGGCCACCACCTTTTCCATGAATGTCCTGACGTCCTGGCCCATAAATGGCTCCTTTCTGAAAAAAAAGCCTCCGCCTTTTCCCTGCGGAAAAGACGGAGGCCTCGTTGCCTTAGCTGTGAGCAGGATTAAAACGTCATTGTTTCCCTGCTGTATTAAATATACACTATCCGGACAAATCAGTCAAGTGTTGAAGCGAGGAGCACTGATTCGGCGATCTTCGCCAGGGAGATCCTGCTGTTCATGCTCTGGCGCCGCATGAGTTCGAACGCCTGCTTGCCCGAGATATTCTTCTTCTCCATGAGGAGTTCCTTTGCCCGTTCGATGGTTTTCCGCTCGGCCAGTTCGCGCTCCACGATCTCCTTCATGATGCGGAGTTCGGTGTTCTTGAGAAGCACCGCGGCCTGGGCCGCAACCGTGGTCAGCATCATGATGTCTTCCGGAGAAAAATCGTAGGGAGCGGTGGTGTAGCAGTTGATGACGCCGATCACCTCTCCCTGCATGCTCATGGGCACGGAGAGCAGGGACACCAGACCGTCCTCCACGGCTATTTTTTGGTTCAGGAAGCGGGGGTCTTTCCTTACGTCAAGTACTTTTATCGGCGCGTTCGTCACCGCCACCCGTCCGGCGATGCCCTTGCCGAGCGGCGTGTTGGCGCGCTGCCGGTATACCCCTGCGTCCGAATGGCATGCACGCAAAATGAGCTCTTTCCTGTCTTTGTCGATCATCAGGATCGAACATATCTTGGACCCGATGACCCTCGCCGTTACTGAAACGATGAGCGCGAGCAGGTCGTCAAGGTAGCTGCGCTCCATGATCGCGCTGCTGATCTCGGCAATGCCCCGGAGCATTGAGTCCGAAAGCACCGGAATGGCGGCACTGCCGTCGACTGTACGTTCTTCGCTCATCAGAACAGCCTCGATGACAAGGTGGCTCGAGGGAGCAGACCGTCCGCGTCCCGCGACAGACTGTTCTGCGAAAAATAAAATCCGCTCAGTGTCGGCTTCCTGAAATAATAATGGTGTGTGTAGGATTGGCGCTTGATGGAAAATACAGGGGCAGGGAGTCTGGACTTTTTGCAGAGTAAAGGGCGCGAGCTCGAAGAAGGCGAATGCGATGTGTCTTTCTGGAAAACATTCAGCAGCGCGAGGTTGATTTCGTAGTGGTGCGGAACAGGAATGTCAGGGATCTGATACCGGTCTGGTGGGACATGAAGAAACCTGCGGCAAAACTGCGCGAGTCAGGGCGCTAATGACAGGTGGGGAGGAGTTGAAATGCAGGGAATTGCTCTGCCAGGGGTTTTCCCACAGGAAATGTTTTCTTTATTTTCCGTAAAAATATTTTGACATTTGTCCATCTTGGTATTATATTAAAAATGTACCCGTAATCATAGGGGTTGGCATGAAAAGACCTCTTTTCATCATCGCTATTATTGTATCTGCAATAATTACAGTTCCGCAAAGCACCACCGCCCAGTGGATGCAGACACCAGTGCCGCCGATAGGCGTTTCGGCTTTGGCGGTGAACGGCGGCTATCTTTTTGCAGGCACTTTCGGCATAGGGGTATACGTCAGCACGAACAACGGAACAAGCTGGACTGCCGTTAATACCGGTTTGACCAATTTGTCGGTCAATGCGTTACTCGCTAACGGAGGCAACCTTTTTGCAGGCACAAACGGGGGCGGGGTTTTTCTTACCACGAACAATGGTACAAGCTGGGGCGCGGTAAATGCCGGATTGACAGGCCAGAACATCACGGCATTGGGTGCGTACGGCAGATTTGTATTTGCCGGCACCGACAGCGGCAAGATTTTTCGTACCGCGAACAGCGGCGCCAGCTGGACCCATTTAATAACTTTTTCGACAAGTGCTATCAATGCTTTTATATCGAATGGCAGCCGTTTTTTTACAGGCATTTATGGCTATGGCGTAATGGTTACCGCGGATAGCGGAGTCAACTGGGGTCCAGCCAGAAATGGACTAGCTTCCAATTATGTCTTCTCGCTTGCAGCAAATGGGAACAACCTTTTTGCCGGCATGAATGACCGGAGCATTTCTCTTTCCACGGACAACGGCACAAACTGGACAGCAATCAATAACGGACTGACTTCCGTATTCAACGGTTATGCACTTATGGCCTCCGGTGGCATTGTTTTTGCGGGTTTTGCGATGGGAGGGGTTTTTGTAACCAGGAACAACGGCACAGAGTGGATAGATTTCAATACCGGGTTGACCGGCCTTCCCCCTGTCTTATCATTAGTTGCAAGCGGCAGTTATATCTTTGCAGGCACAGGAGGACCGGTTTTCCGGCGGCTGCTTTCGGATGTAGCTAACCTGCCTGCTGCACCGACGCTTTCGTCTCCGGCCAATGGCGCGACTAATGTAGCTTACAGCCCGACCATGGTCTGGAATTCGGTAGCCGTAGCGACGGGCTACCGTCTTCAGGTATCGACGTCGAGCTCTTTCGGTTCGACCGTTGTCAACGACTCGACGCTGACAGGAACTTCCAGAGCAATAGGGCCTCTTGTCGGAGCAACGACCTACTACTGGAGGGTGAAAGCGAAGAATTCATACGGGTGGGGTGCGTGGTCTTCGGTATGGAGCTTCATGACAATATACCAGCCGCCTGCAGCGCCTGTTCTCTCTTCTCCTGCGGATGGCGCGGCAATTACATCTTCTTATCCAGTCTTGACATGGAATCCATCTATCGGCGCAGCATCCTATACACTGAATGTATCTGCGGTATCGGATTTTTCAACGACCATTGTCAACCAGTCCGGCATTGTTTCGACCTCGCAGGCTATCAGCGGACTGTCCTACAATACGACCTACTACTGGCGGGTAAATGCGGTAAATCCGGCAGGCGCCGGTTCATGGTCAGCCACATGGAGTTTCTCTATGTCGGGGGATACGGCGTGGAAGTGTATTGCCCACTGGTCGTTTGATTCATCCTCGGGAAGCACTTATTATGATGTGACAGGCAATGGGTATGATGCGATTGCGACTGGAACGGGCGTAGGAGTTGATTCCGGCGTCAGAGGCCGGGCGTTGAGCTGCCCCGATAGCGGGTATGAAATCTCCGTTAACAATTCGACGAATAATTTCAACCTTACTTTGTTTTCAATCGAATGTTGGGCATATTTGAATGTCAGTCCATCTCAATATCCCTATGACGCTATTAAATTGTTTGAGTATCAATCCCTTGCCCCGACAGGAGATACAAGAAACGGATATACTCTGTATATTGAGCCTTCAGGGCATGTCGCCTTTTCCATGTCTTCCAACAGTGGGGGCGCTTGGGAACAGGCGACTTCTTCAGCGAGCATTGCGGCCCAGACGTGGTATTTCATCACAGCAGTCTATGACAGCTTTTGTTTAAGGATATATATCAACGGCACGCTCAATGCCAGTTATGCTTACCAAGGTACATATGTGAATCCGGCCGTCAACGCCCGTATTGCATGCCAGCGGCGGACCGACGGAAGCGTTTCGAGATATTTAAACGGCAGAATCGACGAGCTGAAGCTCTATAACTATGCCCTGCCGGCGGACTCAATCGCCGCCCATTATCTGACAACCGCGATAACGGCCGTTCAAGAACCCGCCGCGCAGGCGGTATTCCTAAAAGTCAAGGCCAGCCGTTCACGGCTTGTGATTTCTCTGCCTGCTGCAATGCTGGGGAAATCGATTGACATGGCGGTGTATACCGCTTCGGGTCGGGAAGTGGTGAGAAAGAATGTGGCGTATGCGGCGGAGCAGCTCACGGTTCAGGTGCCTGATCTGGCCCTCGGTGCCTATATATTGTCCGTAAAGGACGGCTTTCAGAAGCAGGCAGTCAGGTTTGTAGTTGTGCGATAAGTAAGAGTTCTGCACGTATAACCGTAGTTTCGAGGCCGTGGTGAAAACCTCGGTCTTTATTGTTGCTGAAGATGCCGGGATACTGCTGCCCCACAGCGTTGCTGCAGATAGGCGATATTTTATCAGAAAGATGCGTAATCTGCCGGGAGAGGAAAGCCAGAATATCAGCTTTCCTGAGATGGCGTGGTGTGGAAAAATGCCATCAAACTCCGCGCGACATAGCCGAAATAATGACAGAAAAGGCCGGATTGCTGCCGGCGACCATGCGCCGCAACAGGGGAGTCCGGATCTTTCAGATGCTTAAAGGGGGTGACTATTACCCGATGGCGACGCCGCCGGTTTCTCCCGTCCTTATCCGTATGCACTCGGCAAGTTCAACGACGAAAATTTTTCCGTCGCCGATTTTCCCGGTCTTGGCGCCTTTCATGATTGCGTCAATGGTCGGCTGGAGATACGGGTCGTTGACCGCGATTTCGAGACGGACTTTTTTAATCAGGTTGCCTGATTCACGGACGCCGCGGTAGACTTCAGAGACGCCCTTCTGCCTCCCGCAGCCGAGGACCGTGCTCACGGTTTTAAGGTGGATTTCCTTGTCTTCAAGTTCCTTCATCACCGCGTCGAGTTTGTGCGCCTGAAGTATCGCAATGACAAGTTTCATGGGATTGTCCTTTCGTTTTTATCAGTCAAGGAGCGTATACGCGCTTTCCTTGTGCTGTGTGTGGTCAAGGCCGATGAGCTCATCCTCATCGTTGACACGCAGACCCAGAACGGCATCTATGAGTTTTAACAGTCCAAAGGTCATGATCAATGAATAAACAACGACCGCCGCTATGGCCACCGCCTGCGCCCCGAACAGTCCGGCATTGCCGAAAAGCAGCCCGTTGCCGCCGGACGGGTTGATGATCTTCTGGGCCAGAAGGCCGGTGGCAAGCATTCCGGTTATGCCGCCGATGCCGTGCACGCCGAAGGCATCGAGACTGTCGTCGTAAGTGAACTTTTGTTTGACAAAAACGACAACTGAATAGCATATCATGCCGGCCATGAGTCCGATGAGCATCGCCGAACCGACCGAAACATAGCCCGATGCCGGCGTAATAGTGGCGAGTCCGGCCACGGCGCCGGTGGCGCCGCCGAGCACCGTGGGCTTTCCGGCCGTAATCCATTCAATCGCCATCCACGTTAATGCCGCGACCGCGGCCGCGGTATTGGTCACCAGAAACGCGGAGACCGCGAGTTCATTGGCGGCCAAAGCGCTGCCAGCATTGAACCCGAACCAGCCGAACCAGAGCAGGCTCGCACCCAATAGTACGTAGGTCATATTGTGAGGCGGAAGCGGCTCGTTCGGGTAGCCTTTCCGCCTGCCGAGCATGAGCGCGCACACGAGCGCTGACACGCCGGAAGAGATGTGAACAACGCTGCCGCCGGCGAAATCGAGGACCCCCATGCTTTTCAGCCATCCGCCGTTCCCCCAGACCCAGTGGCAGACCGGGTCGTAGACTAATGTCGCCCAGAGGAGGCTGAAGAGTGCGAACGAGGCGAACTTCATGCGTTCAGCGAAAGCGCCCGTGATGAGGGCCGGCGTGATGACCGCGAACATCATCTGGAACACGGCGAAGAGCGCGTGGGGAATGGTCGCCGCGTAGTCGGGATTGGGCGCCATCGTGACATTGCTGAAACCGAGCCAGGAAAGACCGCCGATTAAACCGCCGATGTCGGGGCCGAAAGAGAGGCTGTAGCCGAACAGCACCCACTGGACGCT
>JAFGOU010000570.1 GCA_016926315.1 Chitinispirillaceae bacterium | reverse complement strand
CGAAGACCCGTGCCTTCTTCATCGAAACCATCGGTAACCCGGTTCTTGATGTTACCGATGTCAAGGCCATTGCCGACGTAGCTCACCGTAACGGGCTTCCGCTCATCGTGGACGGTACCTTTACCACGCCGTACCTGCTCCGTGCCATCGACCTGGGCGCCGACATCGTGATCAACTCATTGACGAAATGGATTGGTGGTCATGGATCGGCCATCGGCGGAAGCATTACCGATGCCGGGCGGTTCAACTGGAAGGCGGGCAGGCATCCGCTCTTTACCGAGCCCGACGCCAACTATCACGGGCTGCGCTGGGCAATCGATCTCCCGGCCCCGCTCGCCCCGATCGCCTATGTCCTGCGCGTCCGAACCGTGCCGTTGCGCAATCTCGGCGCCGCCATCTCACCCGACAACTCCTGGATTTTCCTCCAGGGCATCGAAACGCTTCCGGTACGCATGGCGCGCCATTGCCAAAACGCGCTCACGGTGGCGGAACACCTGAAAGGCCATCCGAAGATCGCCTGGGTGCGCTATCCCGGTCTTGCGGGCGATCCCTCGCACGCTGTCGCGAGCGCGTCCCTGAAAAACGGGTTTGGCGGCATGGTGGTCTTCGGCGTCAGAGGAGGATATGATGCTGCGGTCAGAATCATCGATTCGATCGGGCTGTTCTCCCATCTTGCCAATGTCGGCGACGCAAAAAGTCTGATACTGCACCCGGCGAGCACATCGCACAGCCAGCTTTCCGAACAGCAGCAGCGGGACGGCGGCCTGACGCCCGATTTGATCCGTCTGTCAATAGGACTCGAAAATGTCGACGACCTGATCGAGGCGCTGGACGAGGCGCTCGCGCTGGTCTGATGGTTCAACCGCCGGCCCCTTCGCACGATGCGCCTCGGCGCGGCAGGCTTTGCTTCACCGCTGCGCGCCGAGCGAAGAATTGGAGGTGAGGGGAGTTGAACCCCTGTCCGAAAAGCGATCAAAAGCAGCCGCTACACGCTTAGTCCTTCGTTTGTTTCTCGCTCCCCCGCGCGCCAAAGGACAGGCTCACAGGATCGCCAGTACCGGTGATCTCGTCCGCATCGATCGGTACCCCTCGTTGCGGACCTGCACCTTAGCTGCTCACGGCAGGTGAAGTGCGCACCCGCTGCGAGTAGCCGCCCTTATCAGGCAGCCATTGCGAAGGAATAATCCTCGGCAATTATAATGTCATCGGAAGATTTACGAGGCCAACCGATGATCCTCGGCATGCTGCTGCAATCTCAGGCAATCCGTCGAAAACCAGTACACCCCCGTTAGACTTGAAGATTGATGAATGCGGATTGTGAAATTTATACCAATCCGTATCCGTTTAGAGTCTGTGTGAAAAAAATATACGTTGAAAGCGTAGATTTTGCGAGCTACAGACTCTTATCCAGCTATGCTGGGTTAGTGTAAGTATACAATATGACCCTGAACAGTGGCACGTCCGTTATCACGCAACGCAGAACGTTACTTCCTTGATGAACACGTGGGGAGCCGGAAAAATGGTTATCGTATGGCTCCCCGGCATCGTTACGCCGACTCCCGTATGATAAATTTCGTCGGCAGCTCTTTCTGCTTGATACCCATCTCCCGGCCTTCGATCTTGTCCACGATCATGTTGATCGCGTAATCCCCCATTTCGAGCTTGGGCTGGCGCACGGTGCTGAGCGCCGGCTCGATCACCTCGGCGGCAGGCAGATCGTCATACCCGACCACGGCGAGCTGCTCCGGCACCTTGATCCCGTGTTTCTTCGCCTCTTTTACCATTCCTATCGCGACCATGTCGCCGGCGGGAATGAACACGGCGGTCGGTACGGGCTGCAACGCCATGAGCTTTTCAAAGACACCTGCCCCGTCATTCATGCCGTCATCATCGACATTGAACACCAATTCGGGCCTGAACGGCATCTGATGCACGGCCAGGGACTGTTTGTATCCCTCGAGACGCTCGCTCATGGGAAGCCCGAGTTTGGCGCTTGTTACGCAGGCGATGACCGAATGGCCCTTGCTGATGAGGTAATCGGTCGCGTCCTTTGCCCCGAGTTCGTTGTTCACGTACACGCAGTCGATAGTCGTGGACTTGCGCGCCACCACGATACTCGGCACGCTTTCGTCGCTGAAAATATTCAACTCTTCGTCGGTCACCGTGGCGCTGATCAGGATCACGCCGTCGATACGCCGCTCCCGCGCAAGTCGCTGGAACAGTTGCGATTCGCTTTCCTTCTGGCCGATCGTATCGAACAGCAGCACCGTATAGTTCAGGTCGCGGTTCGTGCTCTTGATCCCCTGGAGCACGCGGACGACAAACGAGGAGGCGAGGTTGGGAACGATCACGCCGATTGCATTCGAACGCTTGGTGGCGAGTCCCCGCGCGATAACATTGGGATAATAGTTGAGTTCCTTGGCGATCTTAAGCACTTTCTTTCGCGTTGCCTGTGAAATGTTCGGCTTGTTGTTGATTACCATGGAAACCGTCGCCGAGGTGACCCCGGCGCGTTTGGCGATGTCTTTAAGGGTTACTGGCATAGGGATTCCTGCCCTTCATTGCGCCGCCCATGGCAGGCGGACGCCGGTGGTAAGTGAAAAAGAAAAACCGTTTTTCCCGATAACAAGGTCCGGGGCTATTTTCATTTTATCCGGATAGTCGTGGAGGTACGCGTCAACGACCGCGTCAAACATCGCGTAAAAATAGAAAAACAGTGAGTACCAGAGATACATATTCCTGTTTGTAAAAGATCGATGCCGGTACGAGTACCAGTCGTCGGAATACTGGCTTTTAAGCTGCTGTGTCAGCGAATCGGCCTGCGGGTCGGTAAGCCGCGCATAATTCCATGCCGCGCGGTCCATGAGGCGGTGACTGTTGTACGCCATGATCCCGAGCGATAGCTGCCCCATCATAACCATACCCGCCTTTGAAAGAGACCCGTTATAGAACTGACCCAGCCCGAGTCCCGGCACCGCCGCCAGAAACGCGGCGGTTTTCGGGTCGCGCTCCCGGGAATTCCGAAACACATTCGATGCCTGAAGCGCATCGAAAAAGTTGAACACGTGGGCGCCGATCGCCCAGGCGGTAAAATGGTACTGCGAAAACCGCGCATCCAACGCAGAATGACTGCTCAAACGCGACAACTCGCGATAATCCGATCTCGACGAATCCGTCGCATCCAACGCGAGGTAATTGCGTGCATTGTCGGAATAGAGCGATGCAGTTTCGTGCCAGAATACCACCATGGATATAAAAATTGCCTCAAGCGCGGGGAAAAAACCGGCTTTGACATAATGCCTTGTATAGATCTGACCGGCGCCCGGAAGCAGAAACGACGAAACGCTGGAAATGACCGGATTATAGAGCGTTACCGAATCCACTCCCCATGCCTCGCCCTCTCCCCTTTCGATAGTACCCATTTGCAAAGCAACCGTATCAACGCCACGCACCGTCACGGGAAAAATGGTAACCATCATATATACCAAACCGGCAATAGCAGTTGCTCTCATGGCTATCCCCAGAGCGAAACCGTAAACTATACCGTTTAAATATAAGCCATTTCACGATTTAACGTATTAAATAAAATTTACCGCGGGCAGGCAAGTCAAGAGTTATTTAACTGTTAAATACCACGGGGTTTTACCCGCACGATGGATCAGGCAATAATGTCGATGTGTGCCTGTGGCACTGGGGGCGCTTTCGCGGAAACCGTATCATTCCTTCCCTCAATTTCGCCGCTCTGTCTGCTTTTGGCAAGCTCAGCCTGGGCCTTTGCCGCTTCCATGGATGCTTTGGCGGCAACGGCACGATCGGTTCCCGAAGGTTGCGCTGGCGCCAGTGCCGCAGCTTTTACTCTCTGCATTTTCCGAATGGTTGCCCGGGGGTCATCGGGAACAGGCGAGCTGTCGATGGCGACTTCACCGCCAACCGCGTATTTTCTGCCGTCAGGACCGACCTGATACTCATAGGTCGCCCCTCCACGCACATAGGCCCCCCCGGCAGCGACGTGCGCGGCCTCGTGCGCTTTGACCTCTTTGTCCCTCTTCTTCAACTCCCTGACTTCACGCTTCTCTTCATCGCTCAGCTCTTGATTCTGCCCGGTGCCGGAAACTGCTGCTCCGGCGCCGGCCGCTGAACCTTCGTTGCCGGCACATGCAGGACAAGAAGAGGAGACCACCGAATAACCGATTGATGAAAGTTCCATACACTATCCCTCATCAGACTATTCGGCAGAAACTGCCGAGTACTTGAATATTTTTTTTCCCGCAAGCATATCGTATTTTTATCTCTCCGTCTCCTGCAGGACGAATTGTTTCGTGCACATTACCCGATAGGCGTTATAACACAATGGAGGTTAAACCCATGTCTGAGACATCCGCATCAAAACAGTCTCTTGAATTCCAGACTGAAGCAAAACAGATTCTCAATTTAATGATCCATTCGCTGTATACGCATAAAGAGGTGTTTCTTCGCGAACTCATCTCCAATGCATCCGACGCGCTTGACCGGCTCCGGTTCGAAGCGCTTACCAATCAGCAGCTTATGGGCGACGATACCGACCTTGCCATCCGGATAAAACTGGATAAAACCGCAAAAACCATCACGATCAGCGATAACGGCACGGGCATGACCAGGCAGGAGGTGATCGAAAATATCGGTACCATCGCCCGCAGCGGTTCCAAGGCCTTTCTGGAAAAACTGACCGGTGATCAGAAAGCCGATTCCAACCTTATCGGGCAGTTCGGCGTCGGATTCTACTCGGCATTCATGGTGGCGGCGCGCGTCAAGCTGGTCTCGAAAAGGGCCGGCTCCGACGAAACCGCCGTGGTCTGGGAATCAACCGGCGAAAACGAATACTCGATTGAAGAGACGACGAAACCAGGCCGCGGAACCGACATCACCATCTATCTCAAAGAGGACGCGACCGAATATGCAGAGTACTGGAGTGTAAAGTCGCTCATCAAGAAATACTCCGATTTCATCGCCTTTCCGATTTATCTGCCCGACGACAAAGGCAAGGACGAAGTGGTCAACCAGACCAAACCGATCTGGGCAAGAAACGCGTCGGACGTGACCAAAGAGCAGTACGAGGAGTTCTATCACCAGGCGCTTGCCGGATTCGACAATCCCATCGCCACCCTGCATGGAAGGGCCGAAGGGATCATGGAGTACTCGTCACTCCTTTTTATCCCTTCCTCGTCACCCTTCGATCTCTTTTCCTTGGAGCGCAAGCATGGCGTCAAACTGTACGTCAAACGGGTGTTCATCATGGACAATTGCAAGGATCTCCTTCCCGAATATCTCCGTTTTGTAAAAGGCGTGGTCGATTCCGAAGACCTGCCGCTCAACGTGTCGCGCGAGGTCCTGCAGAAAAATCCGGTGGTCGAACGGATCAGGAAATCGCTGGTCGCCAAGATCCTCGGCAAACTCACGGACATGGCGCAGAACGAACCGGACCAATACAAAACCTTCTGGAAAACCTTCGGCGCGGTGGTCAAAGAAGGCATCCATACCGACGCCGAAAACAAGGAGAAACTCATCGAACTCCTGCGGTTCCAGTCATCACTCGGCACAAGGGACGATCTCGTCTCGCTTAACGCCTATGCCGGCCGCATGCGCCAGGACCAGAAGGAGATCTACTACATCGCCGGTGAAACGCGTGAAATCGTCGAAAAAAGCCCGCATCTCGAAGTATTCAAGGCAAAAAGCATCGAAGTGCTCTTTATGCTCGATCCGATCGACGAATGGATCGTTGCCGACATCTACAATTACGACGGTAAAAAACTCAAGTCCGTCACCCAGGGCGATCTCGATCTCGGCGATCTCGGCAAGGAGGAGAAAGACGCCCGTAAAAAAGCTGAATCGACCTTTAAAAAACTCTCCGAACGGATCAAAAACATCCTCGCCGGCCAGGTCAAGGAGGTGCGCATCACGACCCGGCTTACGGACAGTCCTGCGTGCCTGGTGTCCGAAGATAACGCCATGGGTTCGCACATGGAAAAAATCATGAAGGCAATGGGCCAGGAGGTACCCATAACCAAGCGCATTCTCGAAATCAACGGCGGCCACCCGATCATCGCCAATCTCAACAGCCGCTATGGAAAGGACCCGAAAGACCCGGACCTTGCGGAGTGGGCCCGGCTGGTGTACGAGCAGGCGCTCATCGCCGAAGGTCAGATGGTGCCGGACCCGCTTGCGTATTCGAAACGGGTGAATGCGCTGCTACTGAAAGTTTCGGGGGGCTGAGGCAGAGTACCCTGGCCATTTTTTCCACCTGCCGCTCAATGCCGCTTTTAACTATGGGGAAATAACGTCCTTCCGTTTTCAGGAACTCAAGCGTGAGCAGCCAAGGGTAAAAGGAGGACCGTCTATTTCTCCTCCTTCTTGAAATCATACTCCAGCAGGAACACATCATCTTCGCGTTTGGTGGTGACCTTATACCCTGAATTGTAAAACACCGCCATCATGAGCTGGTTGACGACAAGAACGCGCGCCTCAAAGCCCGTTATCCCCCGCTTGCGCGCTATTTCAGTGAGGATTTCGAGAAGATCGGTACCAAGTCCCTTGGCCTGCCAGTCGTCGCGCACCAGAAACGAGACCTCGGCGCGATGGGTCGCGGGATTGTTGTAATAATGGGCGACACCGACGATCTGCTCTCCCCCCAGATCCTGGATAAACGCGGCCACGGCCATGTCCTTGGAGAAATCGACGGCGGTGAAGTCCTGGATAAACTTGAGCGGAAACGCCTTGATCGGCTGGAAAAACCTGAACGCAATGGATTTTTCCGACAGGGAGTAGAACATGTCGCGCAGCGCCTTGTCATCGCTCGGCTTGATCGGCCTGATCGACATCTCGGTGCCGTCATTCAGTATTCGCCTGGTTTCGTACTCACGGGGATAGGACAAGCCGATGATCGGCAGCTCCTTCTGGTGCTGGTGAATGTATCGGCGGTTCTTTGCCTCCTTGAGGATATCGTTCCGGAAGTCGGGATGGGCAATTTCGGCAAGGGCAAGCACCCGTTCGCGGATATTCTTCCCGAACAGGTCCGCGATGCCGTACTCCGTCACGATGTAATGAACGTCGGCCCTGCTGAGCACGACACCGGCGCCTTCGGTCAACTTCGGCACGATGCGTGATATTTTTCCGTCCCTGGTGGTGGAGGGCAGCGCGATGATCGCCTTTCCATTCTTTGACCGGGCCGCGCCGCGGTTGAAATCGACCTGCCCGCCGACGCCGCTGTAAAAATTGAAACCGATCGAGTCGGAGCAGACCTGGCCGGTCATGTCGACCTCAATGGCCACGTTTACCGCCACCATTTTCGCATGCTGGCTGATGACGAACGGGTCATTGACATATTCGGAAGGGCGGAATTCAAATAGCGGATTTTCGTGGATATACTCGTACAATTTCTTCGTTCCCAGGCAGAACGATGCGATGATCTTGCCGCGGTTGATGGTTTTGCGGCTGCCGTTGATAACGCCGGCTTCCACAAGCGGGATGATCGCGTCATTGAACATTTCGGTATGAATGCCCAAGTCGTGTTTGTCCTTGAGATAGTGGAGAACCGCCTGGGGAATATTGCCTATTCCCACCTCCAGCGTGGAACCGTCGTCGATGAGCGACGTGATATTGCGCGCGATGGTTTCGGTCACCGGATCGGTTTCGGGAAGGGTGTGTTCGAGCACCGGGCGGTTAGCCGGCACCACGGCATCGACCATGTCGAGAGGGATGGACGAATCACCGAAGGTCCGGGGCATGTTCTCGTTGACTTCAGCGATGATCGTCAGGCTGTTTTCGACCGCGGCGGCGACGATATCGACGGAAATGCCGAGGCTCAGGTTTCCATTGCGGTCGGGCGGCGACGTTTGGATGAGCGCCACGTCAATGGGCAGTTTGCCGGTCTTGAACAATGCGGGGATCTCGGAAAGGAAAATCGGCACATAATCCCCCCTGCCGCTGGCAATGGCCTCCCGGACGTTTGCCGCAAGAAAAAAACTATACGTGCGGAACTTGCGTGAAAACTCCTCACGGATATAGGGCGCATCTCCGGAGGTGAGCAGGTGGTAGATTTCGGCGTCAACGATATCGTTGTCGTCGCTGACCAGCTCTTCAACAAGCGATTGCGGCTGCCCACACCCGGTGCCGATGAAAATACGATCGCCGGGACGGATTTTATGGATCGCCTGCTTGGCGGTCATCTGTTTTGATTTGAATATCTCTTCCCAGGCGGGCATGGCACGGACTCCTTGGATTGTTACATTGCGGATTAGCAATCGTCTTACTTGTTGTTCTTCAGAATGATCCTCGCGTCCACCACGAACGCACCGTCGCCTTCATGCCCTACCTTGAGCGGATTGATGTCGATCTCGTCGATCTCGGGAAAATCAAGGACCAGTTGTGACAGCCGCTGCATGTTGACCACAATCGAGCTGGTATCAACCGGCTTTTCACCTCGCGCGCCGGTCAAGAGTTTATACGACCGGGTGCTTTCGAGCATATTGCGGCACTCCTCGTCGGTGATCGGCGCCAGGCCGAACGTTACGTCCTTGAGCACCTCGACGAAAATGCCACCCAGGCCGAACATGAGCACCGGCCCGAACTGCGGATCCTTTTTCATCCCCAGAATGGTTTCCTTGCCGCCGAGGATCATTTTTTCGATAAGCACGCCCCTGAGTTCGGCGCCCGGCATCTTCCGTTTGATGCGCAGCATCATGAGTTCGAACGCGTCCTCCACCGCCTGCGGTCCGGCAAGACCGATCTTCACTCCGCCGACATCCGACTTGTGCAGGATGTCGGGGCTCGATATTTTCATGGCGACCGGGTAGCCCATTTCATTGGCAAAACGGACCGCTTCGTCAACCGACAGGGCAAGCTCGCCCGGCGGCACGTTGAAATTGTAGGCCTTCAGGATGGCCTTTGCGTCATTTTCGCCGATTTCAAGGTTGTTGCGGCTGCGCGCCGCCCTGAAAATCTTGATGGCCGGAATCTTATTCACGGCAAACCGTTCGATCACCCGTAGCGGCCGGTTGCGGTAACGATAATACGACACCATCTCCCGCATGGCGCGGGCAGCCCGCTCGGGAATGGCATAGCACGGTATCCGGTTCTCACGCAGGAGCTTCACACCGCGGGCTATGATATCGGCGCCCATGAAGCACGCAAGGATGGGTTTACGGTGCTTCTGAGAGGCGGAAACGATCGCATGAGCCGTCGCGACATCATCGGTCATTTTCTGCGGCGTGAGAATGACGATCAGGCTGTCGACCGAGTCACTCGACATGAGCACTTCAATGGTGTTGCCGTAGAGTTCTCCCGTGGCGTCCCCCAGCACGTCAACCGGGTTATTCGACGATCCGGCGGCCGGCAGAATGGAAAGCAGGTTTTCTTTTGTCCTGTCATCGAACCGCGCGATGGTAAGCCCGGCCAGCTCAAGGGCATCGGTCATCATGATGCCGGGGCCGCCCGCGTTCGTGACCACCGCGATCCGGTCGCCCTTCGGAAGGGGTTGGTAGGCAAACGCGGTGGAAATATCGAACAGATGCTCGATCGAATCGACCCTGATGACGCCCGACCGTTCGAACGCGCAGTTGTAGGCGCTGTCCGCGCCGGCAAGACTGCCGGTATGCGACGAAGCTGCCTGTGCGCCTGAAGTGGTCCGCCCGGATTTAAGAATCACAATGGGCTTGTTCTTGCTCACCCGTTCGGCGACACGCATGAAGTCCTGGCCGCGACCGATATCTTCAAGATACGCTGCAATGACCCGGGTGTTTTCGTCTTTGGAAAGCGTCTGCAGAAAATCGACCTCGTCGAGCGTGGCCTTATTGCCAAGCGAAGCCAGGACCGAAAAACCGATATTGTCGTGGGCGGCCATGTCCTGGATGGCGGTGATAAGCGCGCCGGACTGGGAGATCAGGGCGATCGGGCCGGG
>JAFGOU010000569.1 GCA_016926315.1 Chitinispirillaceae bacterium | reverse complement strand
GATGAGTGATTGCTTGCGCCCGTGGCTCAGCGTCGAAAAGTAATCTAAAATTATGAAACTAAACCCTCAGTGAAAATCGCTGATAAAAGTATCTCGAGCTAAAGGCTCATGTACATTTCCTATCAAAACCGCACCCTCAAGCACATCCCCGGCGTTTCTCGCTTCAAAGTATTCGTTCTGAAGAGTATCCCTTAAAATCCGACTTTCAGTAAAAGGGGTCCCCCCAGGATTGGTCCAGTCGATCAATTCGCATTTTTTATGATCGACCTCCGAAATCGCCGTACAGTAGCTCGTAACTGCTCCTTGAATTTCCGATAAACAGTTTGATTCAACTATGACGAGGATTTTATTTACAGCAAATACTGCTTGCGAAAATGTGGATATCGCAAGAATGGTTAGTATATAGATTTTATTCTGCGCTTTCATTTTTCACCTCCTCTTGTCGCATCCTGCGCGATCAAATCGCATAATGTATCGATTTTACCTTTTAATTCTTTGTATTTCTCAAGGTAATATTTTTCACCTTGCTTAGCTTCCAGCTCCGTAATAATAGAACCAATCCTTCCTGAGTAATCTGCAAGTTTCTCGCTGTAAAGTTGGCTTCTATTAATAACCATGGCGTCGATTAGCGCATTAAAAGAAGAACTGAGGATCGGTAGCGATTCTTTTTCCAATATGCCGGTATAAAATTGCGCTTTATAAGGATTGCTCATTCGTGATACTGCCCTGATAATCGAGGTTTCAAGCATCACGAAGTTTGAACCAAAACTATCTCGAACGATACTAAATCGATCCATTAAGTGTTGTGCGCATTCGAGCTTTAATACGGCAGCCGTATTTATTGCCTGGTTGACCAGCAAAGGATCCTTGCTTTCAATCCCGTCCAGAACCGCTGTCCTGACCCACTCCGGGGTAGTTTTTACCTTGTGATCCGTAAAATACCCCGGCAGCGCGTGGAGAAAATATCGCCGGTCGTAGTCGGTTTTCAGGGTATCGTACGCGGTCTTGAGGTCGTTCATATTGTCGATTTTCACGATTGCCTTCTCGTATCTGGTCATTGGCCGCGTCTGGGGCGGATCGTCCGCAACCTGGGCCATGCCGTTACCGCCGCAGAACAGTAGCACGGCGGCTGTGAGGAATAGTATCGGTTTCATAAAAGGCCTTTCAGTTTATAATTGGGATATTTTTCTTTCATAGTTAAATCATGGCAATCCTGTTTTTAATCATGCGAATCATGGTCCGGGTTACCGTACCTTCTGTTCCACCACGTTGAGGCGGGCTTTCAGTTGCTCGTTCTCCTTCTTCATTTCTATCAGGTAGAGCGTGGTTTCCTCAATCTTCCGGAGAAGTTTAGCCTGCATCTCTCCCATGGGCACGCCGCTTGTCATCACCTCTTTTTCAGAGGGAATGCCTTCGAGATGGCTGTTTTTCATGATGAACGCCTCGACTTCACGGAGCGGCTTGAGGTCATATCCGGGTTTGAAAACGTGATCCGGCCAGCCCTGAGCGGTGACTTTGACCTCTTTTGCGTAGATGGTGCCGTTGACCGCGAGCATTGTCGAGGAGCCGCCGGGGATGGTCGATGTTCCGATGCCGACCTGGTCGTTGGTCCAGGTAACGCCGCCCGTGCTGGTCCAGTTTCCCGAGCTTCCGGTAGCGGTGGTATAATTGGCGTAGATACAGAAATTATAGTTGGCTACTAATGAGCTTGTACCGAAAGTTGAGGGCATGCCGCCACTCCAGGTGGCTGAGGTATTTGCATATCCCAGCGAACCTGATAAATATCTGATGCCCGGGTTTGTCTGGTATACCCAGGCAAGCCATAGTGTGGTTCCGGAGGCCACATCAATCGCACTCGTGAGATTGATGGTCTGCCATCCGGTGGTCATGCTGATGTCGGTTTCCGGAGTTATTGCCAGTCTTGCCGCCGGTTTGTTGTCCCCGCCGTTTGCATAGATTGCAAGGTACATTTTCAGCCCGCTCTGGGCCGAGGCTGTATGGTACATGGCGATGCTGGTTATGTTGCCGTCCTCGGGCATGACAACCTTCTGGGCTCTTCTGTATGGCTGGGTTGAAGTGCTGGAACCGGTAATGTCGTCTATGCCGACATGTTCGCTGAATACGCTGAATGCCATGAAAGAAAGAGTAATGAAGGCTGCTTTGCAGATGTTCCGGGTGTGCATGATGGGTCTCCTGTTGTTAAGATGGTGTGAGATTTGTCGTCAGGTAATTATTCAAGTCGACATCAGCCGGCAAAAGCGTTTTCTATGCTATTTGAATCCAGACATACCGTCTCCTTTCCAGGCCGGTGAAACCGGCAAAAGTGCGTGGGCAACCCGGTATCAGGTACCACCGCATGACCCAAGCCACTGTTATCAGACAATGGCGTGTATCAGCCCTGATTAACAGGGGTACCTGTTCTTCAGTGAAACGCGATTCAATAGATGCAAAAAGAGAAATCAGGCGCGATATAGGGGAGGAGCGAATAGGATCGGGAGGCAAATAAAAAGGGACGCTCCACCGCTTCACCCTGCATCGAGGTACTAGCATACCCACACAACAAAGTGAAAGGAGTGCGTCCCACGAGGGGACGCAGATCCTTCACTGTCCTGTTGTGTGAAAAGTGCTAGTTTTCGATGCAGAACAGTAAAATCCGCGTACTACAATTTCAGCCGTTCATACGACGACCTTGTCGAACGAATATTTTTCGGCACCTCCGGGTTATGGTCGAGTATAGGCGTATGAAGAAAATTCGTTTCCGTTGCCCACCGTAAAACAACAAATGGTAATATACTGACTTTTTTCCTCCGGTGCAATCTTTTTTTTCAACGGATTTCTTGCGACGAGGCGGGCGGCAACGGGATAGTCGCACGGAGCAAAATAAGTGTAACTGTCAACAACGTGGCGCGTTTGCCGTGAAGCAAACCTTCCGGCTATAAGGCCGGGCAAGCCCGGCCTGCCTGGCAGAAGGTGTGGCCCGGAGGCAGTGAAACCCAGGGGAAAATCAAAGGTGCAGCACTGCGCCCTTAGGTGCGGAAAAAAATTTAATCCGTAGCGCTGGCCTGCGCCCCCCTGAACTCCCGCACGCTCCTGACAAAATCGTCGGGAACGCCGAAGTCGAACCGTTTCGCGCCGACCATTTCGAGCGCGAGATACCCCTCCCGCTGCCGCTGGAGCTCCTGCGCGCGGGTGAGCTGGAACTCGCCGTTGTCGCGCAGATTGTCGCGCACCATCTCCTCCAGAATGTCGAAGATGGACGGGGAGAGCAGATGCATGCCGAACCAGCCGAGAAATTCGTCCTCCGCGAGCCCGTCCACCCGCAATTGTTTTTGTGCGGTCTCCAGGCCTGGTTTTTCGATGATCAGGTCGACGTCGATGAGGCGCTTGTCGTCGCTGCGCCGCCTTCCCGCAATGGTGCCGAACCCCTTGAGCTCGCCGGGGCCGATCCGGTTGACAGCCGATACCGACCGGCCGCCGGACCGCGCGGCCGTGGCCGCGAGCTCGCCATACGGCGACGCGCTTCGGCCCCTGAACAGATGGTCGCCCAGGCAGAG
>JAFGOU010000568.1 GCA_016926315.1 Chitinispirillaceae bacterium | reverse complement strand
GATGAGTGCGACATCGATGGGCAGCCTGCCGGTCTTGAACAGCGAGGGTATATCAGAAAGAAATATGGGCACATAGTCTCCCCTGCCGCTTGCGATGGCCTCGCGCACGTTTGCCGCGAGGAAAAAACTGTACGTACGGAATTTCCGCGCATACTCCTCGCGGATATAAGGGGCGTCGCCGGAGGTCAGGAGGTGGTAGATCTCCGCGTCCACGATCTGGTTGTCTGCCGAAACCAGCTCCTCAACGAGCATCTGGGGCTGTCCGCACCCGGTGCCGATGAAAATCCGGTCACCGGCGCGGATTTTACTGATCGCCTGCTTGGCGGTCATCTGTTTTGATTGAAAGATATCTTCCCCGGCAGGCATTATTCCGGCTCCTTAATAATTGAAGAATGCTGATGGCGCATTTAAAAAAACCGCTGGCGCCCTTTTTGTATTCAATTAACATTCTTCTATCGGCAATCTTCATTTTGTCAGAATGATTCTCGCATCGACGACGAACGCGCCGTCGCCCTCATACCCGACCTTGAGCGGATTGATATCGACCTCGTCGATTTCGGGGAAGTCAAGCACCAGCTGGGAAAGCCGTTGCATGTTGAGCACGATCGAGCTGATATCGACCGGCCTTTCCCCCCGCGCACCGGTCAGAAGCCGGTAGGAGCGGGTGCTTTCGAGCATGCTCCTGCACTCCTCCTCGGTGATCGGCGCCAGGCCGAACGAGACGTCCTTGAGCACTTCCACAAATATGCCGCCGAGCCCGAACATGAGCACCGGCCCGAACTGGGGGTCTTTTTTCATGCCGAGGATCGTCTCCCTGCCGCCGAGGATCATCTTCTCGACGAGCACGCCGCGCAGCACCGCATCAGGCTTTCTGCGCCTGATGCGCAGCATCATGAGTTCGAACGCGTCTTCAACCGCCTGCGCGCTGGAAAGACCGATTTTTACCCCTCCGACATCGGACTTGTGGAGAATATCAGGGCTCGAGATCTTCATGGCGACCGGATATCCGGTTTCGTTTGCAAAACGAACCGCCTCGTCCACGGTCATTGCCAGCGTACCCGGCGGGATATTGAAATTATACGCCTCAAGAATGGTCTTCGCGTCATTCTCTCCGATCTCGAATGCGGCCCGGCTTTTCGCAGCTTTGATTATCTTGATGGCCGGTATCTTGTTTACGGCAAACCGTTCTATCACCCTGAGCGGATGGGTCCGGAAGGCATGGTAGGAGACCATTTCCCGCAGTGCACGCGCAGCCCGTTCAGGTATGGAATAGCACGGAACGCGGTTCTGCCGGAGCAGGTTCACGCCCCTGGCAATAATATCAGCACCCATGAAACAGGCAAGCACCGGTTTCTGTCCTTTTCTTGAAGCGTCGATTATTGCCTGTGCGGTCGCCATGTCGTCGGTCATTTTCTGCGGGGTCAGTATGACGATGAGGCTGTCAACCGAGCCGCTTTCAAGAAGGACTTCAACGGTTGCTCCATACAGCGCGCCGGTCGCGTCACCCAGTACGTCAACCGGATTGCGGGCAGATCCGGCAGCAGGAAGGATCGAGCGCAGCTTCTGCAGGGTTGATTCATCGAACCGCGCGATGGACAGACCAGCCATCTCGAGCGCATCGGTCATCATGATACCGGGGCCGCCCGCATTGGTGACGACCGCAACCCGGTCACCCTTGGGAAGCGGCTGATACGCAAAAGCGGTGGCAACGTCGAACAGGTGCTCGATCGAGTCCGCCCGGATAACGCCCGTCCTTTCAAAAGCGCAGTTATAGGCGCTGTCTGCGCCGGCAAGACTCCCGGTGTGCGATGACGCCGCTTTGGCGCCGGAAGCGGTCCGGCCCGACTTCAATACGACAATCGGCTTTTTCTTGCTCACCCGTTCCGCAACGCGCATGAAGTTCTGCCCCCGGCCTATGTCTTCGAGGTAGGCGGCGATGACGCCCGTGTTTTCGTCCTTCTGCAGGACCTGCAGAAAATCCACTTCGTCAAGTACCGCCTTGTTGCCGAGCGAAGCAAGCACGGAAAAGCCAAGGAAATCGTGCGACGCCATGTCCTGGATCGCGGTGATCAGGGCGCCGGACTGCGAAATAAGCGCGACCGGACCCGGTGTGTTGATTCCCTGGCCGAACGACGCGTTGAGATTGTGCCACGGGTTGATTATACCGAGGCAGTTGGGCCCAAGCAGCGCTATCCGGAAATGGCGCGCGATCTGCGCCATCTCATTTTGCAGGCTTTTTCCCTGCTCCCCGGTTTCCGCAAAACCGGCCGTAATGACGATGACCGCTTCGACCTTCTTTGTTCCGCACTCCTTGAGCAGCCCAAGCACAAGGTCACGCTTCACCACGATCACGGCGCAGTCGACCGGTCCCGGTATGGATGAAAGCGACGGGAAACAGCGCAGATTGGCTATCTCGGAAACCTTGGGATTGACCGGGTAGATTTCGCCGGTATAACCGCCGGTAATAATGTTCGTAAGAACGCTGTTCCCTGCTTTGGTTGCGTCTGCAGATGCACCGATAACCGCTACGGACGATGGTCGTAACAGTTTATCAAAATTCATTTTACGAAATCCTTTTTATAAAGCGGATCACTAACTGAACGCTCTCTATTTTACCTTGGTGTCCGCTTTTTCGCAAGCTTATTCTTACAAATCAAAAGGGTAGAAAAATACGTTATGCCTGCAGGAAAAACTACACCCAATTCAACCACATGGCCGGGTTCCATTTTTTATTTTCATGCATTATGGATCCTGCTTCCCGGACTTGCCACAAGGCCCTGTTCATTCACTCGGACCGGATCGAACGCTACCACTACCCCCCCGAGTGCCCGTTTAAAACCGGTCGTGCGGGACAGACGCGGGCCATGCTTCGATCCATGGGACTTTACGAGAGCGAGCAGTGCGGGGAGACGGCGCCCCGGCCCGCGACCAAAGACGAACTCCTCCTTTTCCATGACCCAGCGTATCTTCATGCGTTGGAGCGCGTTTCACGGGGAGATCTGCGGATTGACGACCTGCATCGCGGTCTCGGCACCGAGGACTGTCCCGTATTCAAGGATCTCTATGACTATGCCACGCTCGCCTCGGGCGGTACGATACGGGGCGCGGAGCTTCTTATCGACAATACGACCCGGATCGCGTTCAATCCTTCCGGCGGGTATCACCATGCCATGACCGCAAGCGCCGGCGGGTTCTGCTACATCAACGACGTCGTGCTTGCCTGCATGGTGTTCTCCGGCAGCGGGAGGAAGGTCTTCTGCCTCGATCTGGACGCGCACCACGGCAACGGCACCCAGGCGGCATTCTACGGCGATCCCCGGGTATGCACGGTCTCGTTCCACGAAAGCGGGAAAACGCTTTTCCCCTGGAGCGGATTTGAGGATGAAATCGGCGAAGGAGCGGGACGCGGATACAATGTCAATGTACCGCTTCCCGCCGGAACCGATGACGATACCTTTGTCACGGCGTTTGGCACAATCGTCCCCCCCCTTCTTGATGCCTTTGATCCGGACGTGATCGTGCTTGAGATCGGCATGGACATCCTGTCGGTGGATCCGCTCACCCATCTGAATATGACCAACAATGCCCTTGCCGACACCCTCCCGCTGCTTGTCGACCGTCATATCCCGATTCTCGCGGTCGGCGGGGGCGGGTACCATCCCGAACACACCGCACGGGGCTGGGCGCTTGCCTGGACCATCCTCTGCGGCAACGAACCGGACAACGATATGTCAATCGGCATGGGCGGGGTGTTCCTGGGGAGCGCGGAATGGAGCGCCGGACTGCGGGACGGAAGGATCTACGCGAGAGGTGAAGAAAAGGTGGAGATCGGGAAGCAGGTGGAGGAGACGGTGAAAAAAATTCAGCGCACCGTATTTCCGATTTTCAACCTTTAATAAGCTGACGGGTGCCTACCGCATCTCCCCGAACATCGCCTCGACGTACTCGGCCGGATTGAAATCCTGCAGGTCGTCGATGCCCTCACCCACGCCGATTTTTTTTATCGGCACTTTCAATTCCCGCACCAGAGCGAAGGCGATGCCGCCCTTTGCGGTACCGTCAAGCTTTGTGATGACAAGCCCGGTGAGACCGAGCATTTCGTTGAACACCTGCGCCTGCCTGAGCGCGTTCTGACCCGTGGTCGCATCGATCACGAGCAGGATTTCGTGCGGCGCGGAAGGCGTATGGCGACGGACCACGCGGAGGATCTTTTCCAGCTCATTCATGAGGTTGATTTTATTGTGCAGACGTCCCGCCGTATCGAGGATCAGAACATCCATTCCACGCTTGACCGCGGCTTCCATGGCATCGAACCCGACCGAGGCTGCGTCCGCGCCTTCATGCTGCGCCACAAAGTCGCACCCGGTCCGGTCGGCCCATACGCGCAACTGCTCGATGGCCCCTGCGCGAAACGTATCGGCAGCCGCCAGCATCACTTTTTTCCCCTGCCGGCGAAACGAACTGGCGATTTTTCCTATGGTGGTGGTCTTCCCTACCCCGTTCACGCCCGCCACCAGAACAACCCATGGCGTCGCGCTTTCGGGCTGCATCGGATCCATGGTCAAATCAGCGGTCAAAAGCTCCTTGAGCACCGCATAGGCCTCGGAAGGAGTGGTCAGTCCCCGGTTTTGAATCTCCTTTTTCAGCCGTTCAATGATAGCAAGTGACAGATCGACGCCGATATCCGCCGCGATCAGCGCTTCTTCGAGGGATTCATAAAACAGTGCGTCAAAGCGTTCCCTGACGCCGACGATCGAAGCAATCTGCGAACGGGTCTTGGTAAGCCCGTCTTTCAACCTCGAGAAAAAGTTCATAGGTAACGAAAATACAATAAGCCTGCCCTATTCCCGCCATCGGGCGTGTAAAGGCAAAAAATCTTTTGCCGGTATCCTGCTGCAGGGGAAAAAGGTTTTTTGCCCCTGCCAGCAATTGCCCGGCCCGCTGCCCGGGCCGCATGTTGTATATTTTATAGCTTTTTATCGCCTGTTTTCAGGAATCATCACCCAACCTGCTGGAACAAAAGACAGTTGTCATGGTTATCGACAGCATCAGAAATTTCTGCATCATTGCCCATATCGACCATGGAAAATCAACGCTGGCGGACCGGCTTCTGGAACTGACCGGCACCATAAGCAGGGAAAAGATGCAGGAGCAGGTGCTGGACGACATGGAGCTCGAACGTGAACGCGGCATCACGATCAAATCCCACCCGATCCGTATGATGTACCAGCCGTCTCCCGGGCATATTTTTCAGTTCAACCTGATTGACACGCCAGGGCACGTTGATTTTTCCTATGAGGTTTCCCGGTCGCTTGCTGCGTGCGAAGGCGCCATACTCGTCGTGGACGCGAGCCAGGGCATTGAGGCGCAGACGCTCAGCAACATCTATCTCGCTCTTGATAATGATCTTGCGATCATCCCGATCATTAATAAAATCGACCTTCCATCGGCGCGACCCGAGGAGATAAAACACCAGGTGGCCGATCTTCTGGGCATTGACCAATCCACGATTATCTGCTGCAGCGCCAAAACAGGCCATGGGGTGACGCCGATTCTTGAACGGGTAGTCTGCGATGTTCCCCCTGCCGCAGGTGATCCATCGAAGCCGCTTAAGGCGCTTATTTTTGACTCGAAATACGATGATTTCAGGGGTGCGGTCGCATACATTCGCGTGTTTGACGGCGTATTGCGCACCGGCGAAGCGATCCGGTTCATGACCACGGGGTGCGAGTATGACGCTGACGAAATCGGCTTTTTCAGGATGGGACGCGTTCCCCTCGATGAGCTTTCGGCCGGCGAGGTCGGCTACCTGATAGCGAATATCCGCACGCTCTCCGATATCAAGATCGGCGACACCGTGACCTCATGCCTGCACGGCGCGACCGAGCCGGTGGAGGGATACCGCGAAATCAAGCCCATGGTGTTCAGCGGCATCTACCCGGTTGACAAGGCCGACTATGAAAACCTTCGCGGCGCGCTTGAGAAGCTCCGCCTCAACGACTCCTCGATCAGCTACGAGCCGGAAACGTCGTCCGCGCTCGGGTTCGGGTTCCGCGCCGGATTCCTCGGACTTCTGCACATGGAAATCGTGCAGGAGCGGCTGTTCAGGGAGTTCAACGTCAATATCATCACGACCGTCCCCAACGTTAAATACAAAGTGATGTTGAAAAGCGGCCACGAGGTTTTTATCGAAAGCCCGGCAAAAATGCCGCCGATGACGGAGATCGACTATATCAGCGAGCCCATTGTAAAGATCCAGATCATAACGCCGTCCGAGCATGTGGGGATCATCATGAAGCTGTGCGAGGAGAAGCGCGGCAGGATGGAACCCATGGAGTATCTCGAGCCGACCCGCGTATGCATGCACTACCGCATACCCCTGGCGGAAATGATCATTGACTTTTTTGACAAACTCAAGAGCTGCTCGCGCGGGTACGCTTCCATGGATTATGAATTTGACGGGTATGAACGCGACAACCTGATAAAACTCGACATACTGATCAACGGTACGCCGGTCGACGCATTCTCAAGCATCATCCACCGCGACAAATCATACGCCTTCGGCCAGGGGATCACCTCCCGGCTCAAGGAGCTGATCCCGCGGCAGATGTTCGAGGTCGCGGTACAGGCGGCCATCGGTTCAAAGGTCATTGCACGGACCACGGTCAAACCGTTTCGCAAGGATGTGACGTCGAAATGCTATGGCGGCGACATCACCCGCAAGCGCAAACTGCTTGAAAAACAGAAGGAGGGCAAGAAACGGATGAAACAGATCGGGAACGTGGAGATTCCCCAGGAGGCCTTTCTGGCCGTGCTCGGCAGGGAGTAGCCGTATGAGAAAAGAAAAAAAACCGTCGCCGGTAGCCGCACCTGCCGCCATTTTCTATCGCACCGTTAAACAGTCGATAGCGGTGGTAATAGCGGTGGCGCTCATCAAGGTTTTTGTTCTGGATATCGTCTCAATCAAAGGCGACCAGATGATTCCTGAAATACTAGCCGGCGACCGCCTGCTCACGTTCCGGCTTCCCTATCTGCCCCTTGTCAGGGGGCTGTTTTCGCCCTCGCCCGGCAAGCCGGTTGTGTTTTCCTATCCGTTCGGCCACAAACGGGGGTGCCTGCGCATCGCCGGCGTTCCGGGCGATACCATCCTGGTCGACTCCGGCAGGCTCAAAAAACCCGACCTTGCTCAACGTACATTGCCAAGGAGTACTGCGGTCAAAGCCGAACAATTGCTGCCGCCCGACTACTCGCCACGTGATTTCATGCCGGCGTTTCGCATACCGTCACCCGGCGAGGCGATGCTCCTGGATTCGCTGGATCTGTTCAACCTTTTTATGCTGATTTCGATCATCAGACAGGAGGATCCTGCAAGCGCTTGCTCGCTTTCGGCAGTGCTGGAGATCGACGGCACCATGGCGCCTGAATACCATATCGCCGATTTCATGCTCTATAAGGGCGCCCTTCAGGAGGTTCCCGACAGCATGCGCTATGACTGGTTCTTCTGGTTCCGGCTCAAGGAATATCTGAAAAGATCGTATCCCGACCGCCTGCACCGGATCGTTTTCTTATTTATAAAAGATGGAAACGTCGTGGAACGGTATACGATCAGGAAAAGGTTTCTTTTTCTGGTCGCCGATAACTGGATGGACGGATACGATTCCCGTTTTTTCGGACCGGTCATACAGACGCGCCTGTTCGGACGGCCGCTGGCAGTCCTCTGGTCGCTCACCAAGAAGCATGGGATGAACCTGAAACGTCTGGGCA
Organism: Chitinispirillaceae bacterium; assembly: GCA_016926315.1. Next base: position 33,962 of record JAFGOU010000568.1, on the reverse strand, counting down.
AATTTATATCCTGAACCCGACACAGAATCCGAATGGCACCTATGAACAGATGCAACCACACAAAGGGATATTTCGGCTGTTTCGGCGGCATGTTTGCTCCTGAAACGCTCATGCCCGCGCTCAGCGGGGTTGAAAAGGCATATGCCGCCTTTCGCAAGGACAAGCAATGGACTGCACGATACCGGCGGCTTCTGAAAGAGTACTGCGGACGCGAAACGCCGCTGTATTTTGCCGAGAGCCTGACACGCCATTGCGGCGGCGGTCGCATTTATCTCAAGCGGGAGGACCTCAACCACACCGGTGCACATAAAATCACCAATGCCCTGGGCCAGGCCCTGCTCGGCATGTTTATGGGCAAAAAACGGCTCATTGCCGAGACCGGAGCAGGCCAGCACGGCGTTGCAACTGCCACTGCCGCTGCCCTGCTCGGCATGGAGTGCGACATCTACATGGGAACCGTGGACATGGAGCGGCAGCGTCCTAACGTGTTCCGCATGAACCTTCTCGGCGCGCGCGTCATCCCGGTGGAAAGCGGATCCAGGACGCTCAAGGACGCGGTCAACGAAGCGATGCGCGACTGGACCAGGACCGTGCGCACCACCCACTACGTTTTCGGTTCCGCGCTCGGGCCCCACCCCTTTCCGACCATGGTGCGCGATTTCCAATCGGTGATAGGCACGGAAACGCGCAGACAGATCCTTTCCATCGAACACCGGCTGCCGGATGAGGTGGTGGCCTGCGTGGGCGGCGGGTCAAACGCGATCGGTATTTTTTCCGCGTTTCTTAAAGACAGAAAGGTGCGCCTAACCGGGGTCGAGGCGGGCGGGTTCGGGCTCAGAGGCACGAAACACGCGACGCGACTCACGCCGACAAAAGCGTCCCGTCCCGGTATCCTCCACGGATCCTACTCGTACGTGCTGCAGGACCGGAACGGACAGATCGCAACGACCCACTCGATTTCCGCAGGGCTCGATTACAGCGGCGTCGGACCTGAACATGCGCTCCTGCATATGACCGGAAGGGTACGGTACACGTATGCGACGGACCGTGAAGCCGTCGACGCATTCAGCGTCCTGTGCAGGCGTGAAGGCATCATACCCGCGCTTGAACCGTCGCACGCGATCGCCTATGTTCTCAAGACCGCTCCGAAGCTGCCGAAACGCTCTATCATCGTGGTTAATCTTTCGGGCCGCGGCGACAAAGACATTTTTTCGGTCGCCGACTATCTTGGACAAAAACTATGAACCGGTATGCCAACGTCTTCAACGCTCTGAAACGAAAAGGCGAGATCGCCTTTATACCCTTTGCGGTTGCGGGCGATCCGGACCTTGCCACAAGTGAAAAAATCTTCAATGCCTATATTGAGGCCGGCGCGGATATCCTTGAAATCGGATACCCCTTTTCCGATCCCATTGCCGACGGCCCGGTCAACCAGCGGGCAGCACTGCGCGCAATGAACGCCGGCCTCAATCACGCGAACTTCTTTGCGCTCATGCGGAGACTGCGCTCGGCCACCGGCATTCCGTTCGGCCTGCTCTGCTACGCGAACACGATCCTGCACCGCGGAGTCGACCGTTTTTGCGAAGAAGCCGCGGCAGCAGGTATAGACAGTATTCTTGTCGCCGACCTTCCGCCGGAAGAATCGGGAGACCTTCGTACTTCCATGCACCGCTGCGGGCTCGGGCAGGTGTTCATCGCTTCCGAGCTGACACCGCCGGATCGTCTGCGCTTCATCTGCTCGCAGGTTGACTCGTTCGTCTATGTGGTCAGCAGACTTGGGACCACGGGCATTGACACGTCGCTCAGCGTCTCGGTCCGGCCGACCATCCGGCGCCTGAAAAAGACGACCCGCAAACCGCTTGCCGTCGGTTTCGGGATCTCGACGCCGGACCATGTTGCCGCCGTCAAGAAGGCCGGCGCAGACGCTGCAATCGTCGGGAGCGCGCTTGTTTCGTTGATCGAGAAGCACGAGGGAACGGCGCCGGCACTGCTGGCGCTGTTGAAAAAAAAGGTTACCGCATACAAAGCGGCGACCAGGAACTAGGTCGATTATGCCGAGGCACGATCACCAGCACAAAACCGGAAGCGGGTTCGCGGTCAATACCATAGCGTCGCGGCTCGAAGGCCTTGAAGAAACCATCATTACGAAATTGATAGACCGCGCGCAGTTTTGTGTCAACCGGATCATTTACGAACCGGGCAGCAGCGGTTTCAGAAACAACCGGAAGCGGTCGCTTTTTGCGATACGGCTCTACTACCAGGAGCATATGGATGCCCTGTTCGGCCGTTTTACGGTCCCGGAAGAGCGCCCGTTTCACGCACGGCTGCCCAGGCCGAAACGCGCCGGCATTACGCATAACACCGGGCTTTTCATTGACGATTTCAACTGCATCAATCTCATGCCCGAGCTGGTGCGCCGCTATTGCGCCCTGGTGCCGAAAATCTGCCGCAGGGGTGATGACGGCCATTACGGCTCAAGTTCGGAACACGATGCCTATGCGATCCAGGCGATCGGGCGTCGCGTCCACTACGGCGCGCTGTATGTCGCGGAAAGTAAATTCAGAAGGTCTCCTGATACATTTTTGAAGCTCATTCGCAGCAATGACGAGGAAGGGATCATTCGAAAGCTTACGCGGCCGAAAGTGGAGGAACGGATCCTGCGGCGCATCCGGCAGAAGGTCGAGAGCGCCCAGAAAAAAGCGAATCCGCATGTCAGACACCTCATCGACCCGCTGCCGGTGGTTGATTTTTACCGGAGAACCGTTATTCCCCTGACCAAAAAGGGTGAAGCGCTCTATCTCTTGCACCGAAAGATCCCGATACAATCACCATTAGGAGCCTGAAACCATGCCGTTTGATCCCAAAACAGTCCTTATTTACAGCATCGGCCTGCTCGGCGGTTCTATCGGTCTCGGGCTTAAGAATTCAGGCTACAAGGGCCGTATCATCGGTCTCTCCTCAGCGAACAAGCTGCCGCTTGCCCTGAACCTCGGCTGCATTGACGAGGGATATACCTATGACAGGCTTGCCGACATGGTGAAAGAAGCAGACCTCCTCATCCTCTGCTCACCGGTGTACGCCATCATCAAAACCCTGCGTGAACTTCAGACACTCGACCTGCCCCACAATCTGGTGATAATCGACATCGGCAGCACCAAGCAGCAGATTATGGAATGTGCCAGGGGACTTGCGTCCCATGTCTGTTTCATCGGCGGCCACCCTATGGCTGGTTCGGAAAAAAGCGGACCGCAGGCGTCTGATCCCTATCTGTTCCAGAATGCCGTCTTTGTCCTGACCCCGCAGGCGCAAACGCACGCGGCGCCGTCCGAGCACGACCGGGACATCGCCCTGTTTTTCGAGCGCTACCTCGGGTGCCGTACCCTGTTCCTCGACGCGGGCACGCATGACCGGATCGTGGCCGCAGTCAGTCATGTGCCACACCTTCTCTCCGTCGCGCTGGTCAATGCCGCGCAGGAGGTGGAGCAGGCCGTTCCCGGTACGCTGGCCCTTGCCGCGGGCGGGTTTCGCGACATGACACGCATTGCCGGCTCGCCCTATTCGCTGTGGCACGACATCCTGGCGACCAACAGGGAGGCGATCAACGATTTCCTCGATCTCGTCATCCGACACCTTGACAATATAAAACATCGGCTGCAAAACGGCTCGCTTGCCGAATGCTTTGAATCGTCCATAAAAACCCGCCTGGCCATTCCCGCCAACGCGAAGGGATTCATACAGCAGCTCTCCGAAGTGCTGGTGGTGGTCAAGGACCAGCCGGGCATGATCGCGCGCATCGCGACCGTATTGGCGGACCGAAACATCAACGTCAAGGATATTGAAGTGCTCAAAGTGCGCGAAGGCGAAGGCGGCACCATCAGGCTCGCCTTTGACGGCCATGACGTCGCCAAAAACGCGGCTGAAATGCTGTGCCGGGCCGGATTCGCCGCGCGGGAAAGGACCTGAAACCATTGTGCTGACCATCAATCGGGCGAAATCGCTGCAAGGCAACTACACGCTTCCTTCAAGTCCCGACCTTTTTCTGGTTGCCGCACTTGTTGCGGCGGCCGCGAAAAGCAGCGCCCGGTTCCCCCAGGTCACCCGGACTCCCTATCTGGACCGGCTTGCCGGATATATAAGCCCCTGTGCAGCGCTCTCGTGGGAAGACCGCTCCTGCCTGCTTACCCCGAACGACACTGATCCGGATGCCCCCCTGTTTTTCGATGATGACCAGCTCCCCTACCGCGACCTCGTCGTGTTTTTGGCATTGAGCACCCGCAGGCCCGTGCTTTTCAAGCATATCGCCGGGGAGCGGCTTGCGTTCTGGAAAAACCAGGCGCACCGCATCGGATACACACTCGAACAGGCCGTGCACGACGGGTGCTCAGGCCTGGCGCTTTCGGACGAGATCAATGCCGGCGCCACCGTTCCCTTTATCAAAGAGCAGGACCTCCACGCGGCCTTGGGACTGTTCTGGGGTCTGCGCGCACGGAGATCATTCAGCATCGACTTCACCCTGTCGACCCCGCTGCGCCATCTGGCTGCGCACTTTGGAAACGAGACAACGATCAAGAGGGAACTCGGCGAGACGGAAAAAGACCCGCTGGTGCGGCGCATGAAGATACAGGCCCGCCAGCGCCTCTCGTCAAGCGAACAGCTGTTTACCGTGAATGCCGACTTCTCCACTCCGCTGCCTGACCGCATTCCTGAAATCGTGCTGCCCGGTGACGAGATCCTGTGCGGCCTTCTTCTTCTTGGAAAATCGCTCTTCTCGCGCGGATCATTCGTGGTGGACAACGCGCCGCTCGAGCCGTGGGCAATGCCGATTCTCGGCCTGATGCGCAAGATGGGGTGTAAACCGTCGCTGCAGGAGTCAGGCCAGACCCCTTTTGGCGCCTGCGGCATGGTGACCTTCCAGAAATTCGCCAAGACAGGCCAGAAAACCGACTGCGCGCCCGTCTTTCACCTTCCGGCCATGGCGCTCCTGGCCGCGTTTGCAGAAGGGGAATCGCTGTTCAGGAACTTCGACGACCTGCGGCTCAGCGATCCGGACGCCATACGCCAGATTGAATCGTGCCTGCGGACCATGCAGGTCAAGATCGGTGATATCCACGACGGATTCATCATCAAGGGAAGCCAGGAGTATGACGGATTCGACCTGATCGAACCGTTGCCCGCACACCTATGCGGCGCCTTTGCCGTTGCCGGGCTTGCCTGCGTCGGATCAACCACCATCAACGACGAACTGCTTGTAGAGCGCTGGCCTGCGTTCCCGGACCTGCTCGAAACGTATTTTGAATATAGAACCTGAACGGACTATTCGCTGCCGGCCAACAATTGACAGTTAACAGATAATCATATTTTTGGCGCACGCCTTGCTGTAAACTGACAACTGTCACCCGGCAACTCTACTTTTTTCAAAGAGGTCGTATGCGCCCAATCGGTTCCTTCGGCGTCGCCGCGTTCAATGAATGCCTTCACCTGCAGGACGTTGTCAACCGCATCCATACCTGGTCTGACATGCAAAAGGTGCTGGTCGTGTATCACCCGTTCCTCAAAAATATAGCGCCGAAGGACGCGTCCTTTGCGCAGGATGAAAAAACGCTGGTCGCTTCGAGCGACGCCGTCATATCGGTCGGCGGCGACGGCACGTTTCTCTCGGTCGCGCGCCTGTGCCGGTTCACGCAGAAACCGGTCGTCGGCATCAACCTGGGGGGCCTGGGCTTTCTTACCGATATCGGCCCGGAAAACCTCGAAGAGAGCCTCAATAAAATCAAAGAGGGCAGCTATTCCATCATAAGCCGGATGGTGCTCGAGGCAGGTCTCGACCGCCGGGGTTCACGAATAGGCACCTTTAATGCGCTCAACGATATTTTCATCAATCGCGTCGACATTCCAAAACTCGTTTCGATCTCCGCATGGTACGGCAACGACTTTATCGCCGACTTCCATGCCGACGGCGTTATCGTGGCCTCGCCGAGCGGGTCCACGGCCTATTCGCTCTCCTGCGGCGGCCCCATCGTTGAACCGAACGTCAATGCCATGCTGCTGACGCCCATCTGCCCCCATTCGCTGAGCGAGCGTCCGCTCGTGCTGCCCGCGACCAAGCCGATCAGGCTTAGGGTCAATGAAAAGAATCCCGACCTGCTGCTCAGCGCCGATGGTCTTGATTCGGCAAAGCTGCAAAGCAACGACGAGATCACCATCTCCTGCGGCGGCGCGGGCACGAACCTGATACAGCTCGCCGAGCAGTCATACTTTTCGCTCCTGCGCACCAAGCTCTCGTGGGGCAAGGGATCAAAACGGGACGTCGGCAAAACATGATCCGCGAAATCCGGATACGTAACTATGCCCTGATAAACGACCTCTCACTGGAGTTCGACAAGGGATTCACGATCTTTACCGGTGAGACCGGCGCAGGAAAATCGATCCTGGTCGGCGCCATCAGCCTGCTGGTGGGCGAGCGCGCCTCGACCGACCAGATCCGCGCAGGCGCCGACGAGGCCGACATCACGGGCGTGTTCGATGTCGATCCCGGCAACCATCCGCTGAACGCGCTTCTGGAAGAGCTGAGCATCGAACCGCAGGACGATCAGATCATCATGCGCCGGATCATCACCCGCACCGACCGCAACCGCGTGCTTATCAACCAGACACCCGTTCCCCTCTCCTCACTCAAACGGCTCGGCGACCTGCTGGTCGACCTGCACGGCCAGCACGAGCACCAGTCCCTGCTCACCGAAGAGTCCCACGCCGACGTGATCGACGGCCTTTCCGCCGTCAGGGACCTGCGCAGCGCCTACGACCGTTCGTTTCAGCGCTATAGGTCGTCGCAGCACGCACTCGATTCGTTCGAAGCCAAGGCCGCCGCCCTTATCGAACGCAAGGAGGTGCTCGAATACCAGTGCAGGGAGCTCGACAGCCTCGCACTGCATCCCCATGAGGAGGAAGAGATCGAAACCGAGCTCAGACTGCTCTGCTCAGGCGCCGAGCGCAGCCTGGCGGCCTCGGAAATACTCTCCCTTCTCTCATCGTCCCAGGACGCCATTGAACAACGGACTGCATCGGTCCGCAAAAAGCTGGAAGTGCTCGCCCAGTACGATGCCGCAATCGCACCCTGGCTTGACGACGTTACGAACGCCCTGGCGACCTTCACCGAGCTCGAGACCTTCATGGGCTCCTACCTTGACAAGACCGGCCTGCCGGTTGACCCCTCACGCATCGAGCACCTCAACAGCCGTCTCGCCACCATCCAGCGGCTTAAAAAAAAGCACCACTGCGACTTTAACGGGCTCCTTGCCAGGCGCGACAGTCTCAGGGAAAGCCTGGACATTATCGGGAACGTTGACGCAGACCGGGAAGAGGTGTTAAAAAACCGTGCGAGCGCCCTGCAAGCCTGTATCGCGGCAGGAGGCGAACTCAGCCGGGCGCGGCGCAAAGCCGCAAAATCGTTTGATAAAAAAATAACCGCGCTCATGGAACAGCTCGGGTTCAACGGCGGCACCTGGCAGACCGGTTTCACACAGCATGAAGCGCCGGCATTGGGCGGACTTGAAACCATCAGATTCATGGTGCAGACCAATCCGGGCGAACCCCTGCTGCCGCTTGCCAGTACCGCTTCCGGCGGCGAGATCTCCCGGCTCATGCTTGCCGTCAAAACCGTGATGTCATCCCATGACCTGATCCCGGTGCTCATTTTCGACGAAATCGACTCCGGCATCGGCGGCATCCTTGCGGGAAACGTAGCCAAGGCGCTCTCGGACCTTTCAGAGAACCACCAGGTGCTCTGCATCACCCACCTGCACCAGATCGCGAGCTGCGCCGACCACCATTTCACCGTATACAAGGAGCAGTCCGGCGACCGCACCGTGACCAGGGTTAAAAAACTGTCACCTGACGAGCGCGTTCCGGAAATCGCGCGCATGCTCGGCGGCGATTCCACCATCGCGAAGAAACATGCAGAGGAATTGTTGGGCAAAAGCTAAGCACTGCGCCGTCTGTCTCGTGGTATTTCTCAGAATCGGTGCCTAACGCCATGATGAGATCTTGTATTCCCCTCTATTCCTCAGTGTACGACACCGTTTTGAGCTCAGGTGACGGGTATTTTTCCATGGCATGATCGATTATTCTCCCTCCATGTCAATTTTTAACGGTTCCATGCAGCGTATTTGGCTGTTCATGCAGATGTTTTATGGCATCATGACGACTGTTTACCCGTCCCGCAACCTGTTTTATCTTTTCCTGCACCTAGTTGTCCCGTCCCGCACGTGGTTTATACGTCCCGCAGCATATCCAGGAAATCCGCAGCATGGTTTTCGAGTTCTGCAGGCCGCGAGTACCTGGTGTGATGTCTAAAAAAACAACCCACATCTTGTCTGATGTCTTGGCATAAATAATACTTGAATCACCTACACACCGCATGTTCTCTGTTGGGAAGTGGCTCCGGCTCCCGCCGGCGCGCTCCCTCTACTTTTTTCAGAGATGGCATATGATCAATCATCATATATCATAGCTCCACACGGTTATCTTTCCTCGACATTGAGATGAACAGGAAAGAGGAGCGGAATCTGAAGCGGCTCCGCTTTTTCCGCGATCCGATCAAACAAAACGTCCTGAGCAATGTATGGTGATTATTGTTATTGATATTGATGAAGTATTAGTAAGCGGGAGACGGGGATCGAACCCGCAACTTTAACCTTGGGAAGGTTACACTCTACCATTGAGTTACTCCCGCAATAGGAAGAATTGAAAGATACATCAAAAAATTTAAGAAAGTCAAGAAGTCAAAAAGCAAAACGCACGTGCTTCTCAGTGCTTTATCGCAGGTTCGTAATGGTCACTGGCGTACGTATCCTGATGCAGAAGGTGTTGCCTGATTACCTATTCTATAATAATATTAGCCTGTTTCTTGTACTATCGGGCATGATAAAGTTATTTTATTGGTTTTATCGGTCCGAAGGTTCGTACATCACGCATACCCGCGCACCAACAACGGCGAAAGGAATGGGATCATAGTCGCTGCAATCCCACGATAGAACATGCTTGCAATTATTATAAGCGTTGTTCTTCTGGCAATCCTGATTCTGATCGCGATCAGGTTTGTCAGCCCCAAACGGCCGGATGAGCCGACCATTGAGAACAATCTGGGCACCACGGGCCCGCTCATTCATGCCAGCGGCATCTATTCGATTGTCCGCAAAAGCCCGAGGGATAACCTTATAAGTCTCCGACCAAAGGAGCCGGAGCTCGTAAAATATCTTGCCTCCTTAAACGTAGATATATTTGGCAAGCCGCTTTCCGAAAGTGATAAGAGGCAGTTGCTCGCCCTGTGGAAGAGTGCCATGGAAAAAAATATTCGAACCGTTGAGCAGGGCGATTGCGAAGATGTGGGGTTTTACTATCTTGATGCGCCCAAGGAAAGGCCGTGCGCCGTGTGCAACACCTATTTTAACCAGGGACAATACGTTACACGTGAAGAGATATTTTCCGCGCCATCGGTGATCCCGCCCTTTCATCTCGGGTGCACGACAAGAATCGTGCCGTATCACGGCAAAGAGGATCTCCGCGATACCGCTATTATCGGCATGGCACCCCTGTTTAAAAATCACGCGCTGCCCCCGCTCCCTGAATGGAAAAAAACCGTTAAAACCATATGAGTACCATTAATAAGGATCTCTCCTGATGCGATTATTTTCTTGCAAGACATGCCGGCTCTTTGCAACCGCTGCAGTGTTCATGCTTGCAGTCATGGCGGTTTCCGCATGGTGCGGAGTCGGGCAATCAGCGGTCATTACCCTCGTTTTTCCCCCGGGCGCGCGGGCCACCGGCCTTGGCGAAGCGTTTACCGCGGTTTCCGACGACGCGAATGCGATTTTTTTTAACCCGGCAGGATTGGGCCTTGATCCGCTGGCAAACTCCTGGAAGTCGTTCAAGGAGAACAAGGGGCCTTTTGCCGGCGTTGCGTCCAAACGCAAAACCGACATCATTTCCAGCGAGCTGGTATGGGTCGGCACGGCCAGCGGCGTGCTCCGTTTCAACGGAAAGGTATGGGAAACGCAGGAAATCTACCTTGTCGAACAGGGTGATGACCTTGCCTCCATTGCGCGGCGTTATCTCAATGTGGACGACCCGGAGATCATAGCGCAGGCGGTATGGATACTCAGGAAGGAAAACGGCATCGAGATGAAGCGATACAACCTTGTTCTGGGGACGCTCCGTTCCCGGCTCAGCGATTCGCTTCTTGTCAAATCGAAAACAGGCGTTGAATCGATCGCCCGTCAGATCATCGATCTTCCGCCGGCCGAGCGCTCGGCAGGGAAACTGTTCGGCCTGCTTTCCCCGTATGCGGATTCCTCGATCCTTGACCGCCTTTCCGATGATATTGCCTCCCTTCTAGGCAAAAAGGACACTGAGCTTGACGAACTGGTCGAGCTGCGCGTTCCCTTTACCATCGCAATAAACGACAGCGTGACCGCCATGGCCATGGACGAATCCGACCGGCTCTGGGTGGGAACAAAAAACGGGCTCTGGCGCTGCTCGGAATCCAAATGGAGCCGCACCACCGTGGTTGACGGCCTTCCTTCAAACGTCATCACGTCCATTACCCTTGGTTCCTACGGTGATATGGCGGTGGGGACCGATATCGGACTCGGTATTTACAAAAACGGCACGTGGTCCTCAAAAACGGTCGCTGACGGGCTGCCGGATTCCGCTGTTACGGCGGTCCTTTTCGGCGCGTCAGGGACCATTTACGCAGGAACGAAAAAGGGACTCGCGCTGATCACCGACTCCGCACTGACCGTCTATGACACGGCAGACGGGCTTCTCTCGCCGTCCGTGACCTCGCTCCTGTATGATTCCGAGAACAGGCTCTGGATCGGCGGAGACAACGGGGTGACCATTCTCGACGGCACCTCATGGAAACGGTATAAATTCCCGGGCAGCGTGGTGAGCAGCATTGCGCAGCAGCGCTCCGGTTCGGTCTGGATCGGGACCAACAAGGGGGTGATCAATTACAAGCAGGGTTCCAAGGACGGACTGCCCGAGTGGAAAAGCTATCACTCAAAAAACGCCCTTGTCGGCGACGCGGTAACGGCGCTTGCCACGTACGGAAACGACGTATGGGTGGTAACCGACAAGGCGATCAACAAATACGAATGGGCCCAGATGCAGACCCTTCTGTTCTGGGAACCGCTGCTTCCCGCGTTCGGGCTGCGCGAACTGTGGCACACGTTCGGCGCGTTCGTGTTCCCGACCGAGGACTGGGGAACCATCGGCGGCTCGATCAATTTCATCAACATGGGCCTCAACGAATGGACCGACGAGCTCGGAAGAAACCTTGGCAAGGCGCGGTCATGGGAAGGCATTTTCGGGCTCTCGTACGGCCTGTCGCTCACCCAGTCCCTGTCGCTCGGTGTCAACATGAAATACATCGTGAGCGCTCTTGCGCCGGGTATCGGCAGGAAAGGCGCGGGCGTGGGTCAGGGCTTCGCGGTCGACGCGGCGGTACTCAAGCGCGATCTTTTCATCCGCAATCTGAGCCTCGGATTCATGCTGCAGAACATGGGACCGTCGATCTATTATATCGATCCGGAAAAATCAGATCCCATTCCGTTTACGCTCCGGTTTGGCAGCGCCTATACCGCTGTTCAGTCGCCGCTACACGAACTGACCTTTCTCCTTGATCTCAACCGCGAGGTGGTGAAAAACTATATCGAACGCAAACCGGACAACTTCTGGACCGCCATTTGGACCGATCTGATCAGCGATGAGGACGAATCGCCAAAGGAAGAAGTGCAGCAGATCAATGTCAACCTCGGCGCCGAATACTGGTACTCACAATTCCTCGCCATCCGCACCGGGTTCCTCGGCGATTACATCGGCGAACGGTATGAACTGACCCTGGGACTCGGGCTCAATTACGGCAACATGAATTTCGACTGGTCCTATATCCACGCTCCGGAAGGGTTTCTCAAAGGCGCCCTTCAAAAAATCAACTCGGCAAAAGGCGGCGCCAGCGGCGCGCGCGACGGCCAGTATCGTGTCTCATTCCTGTTCAAACTGTAACCGGGAAAATCAGCTGAGCGTTCCACGTACACTAATGCGATCCGCCTTTTTTTTTCTGTGCTGCTGCGCACTCGCGTCAGCGCTGTCGCTCCGCCAGAAAGAGGTCGCGGGCGGGCCTCGCGGGCCGCATCCCTATCTGTTCAAGGGCGTTTCGCAGAAACGGCTCGTTGAAACCGGCCGGGATCACCACTGGTCCATCATGTTTCACCGGCGCACGGCCGTCGACACGATCCGCATACTCGCATTGCGCGTCGAATTCAACGGCGGCAACAGGGACAGTTCTACCTTGACTACCGGAAACGGCCTGTTCGGCATACGCGGCGGCGGTGACAAGGACGAATTCAATTATTACGCGAGCGACACCGTGTACCGGTACGACGATCTGCCGCACGACTCACTGTATTTCGCGAACCAGCTTGCCGCGGTCGCCGATTACTTTGCCAAGGTATCGCGCGGAAAACTGGTGCTGGAATCATCCCTGTATCCGGCGCGCGGAGGCGAGGAAGGGTACGCGGTGCCTCAATCCATGACGTTCTATTCCCCGGGTGGAAAAAAGAAAAAAGAGACCTGGGACGAATACTACTTCAGAAAAACCAGGGGGCTCATGCTGTTCATTCGCGACGCGATCCTCGCCGCGGCGGGCAGCGGCGATGATTCCCCGTTCGCCACGCTCCGCTACAACGAGGCCGACCGCACCTTCCGCGATCAGAACAACCGCAAAACCGTGATCCTCATTTTTCACGCCGGGTCCTCCTACTTGACTGACGGTGGTACTGACGGCGCCATGGGCCAGGACTCGCCGTCCGACATGATCGACGCCTTCATCGATCCCTCCTGGTTCAAATATTTCAAGGACATGCTCAAGCTTGCACGGCCGGGCGTGATGGTGCATGGCGCGCAGGATTCCATCCTCATCGACGAGCTCATGATGTGCTCTGAAACCTCGAACCAGGACGGCCTCAACTGGGGCATCCAAGGAATACTGGTCAACCAGGTGGCGCGGCAGCTCGGCATTCCGGACCTGTTCTCGACCTCGAGCGGCATCTCGGCCATCGGCGCGTTCTGTATCATGGATTTCGCCGGTTACTCGGCGGGCAACGGATTCGTTCCACCCTACCCGAGCGCGTGGGTACGCGCGTTCATGGGATGGGACGACGTGAAAACGGCGCGGCCGGGCGCTGCGTCATCGCACCGCGTCAAGGCGCTGACTTCGGTGCTGGACCGCGATCCGTCGAACCGCGACGTTGATTTCGCCGACACCTCAATCCTCCTTGTTCCGCTGAGCGGTCATGAATACTACCTCATCGAAAATCGCCAGAGAAATCTCAGCGGCAATGATTCCCTGTTCCGCTACGATTCTCTTGAAGGTATTGGCAGGGTGATCGCGCCGTACCCGTACAATGTCAACATCGATTCCAGCGTCGTCGCCACGAGCGGAAATAACGCTTCGAACGTGATCCTGCAGGTGCGTAACAACGATATCAGCCTCCCCGCCTGCGGCGTGGTGGTCTGGCACGTGGATGAGCGGGTCATCCGCGACCGGCTGGCGACCAATCTGGTCAATGCCGATTCGCTCTACCGCGGCGTGGGACTGGTCGAAGCCGACGGCGTGTTCGATCTCGGCATCACGTTCCAGGACGTGTTCTATCAGGCTGCATTTGATTACGGCGGCGCCGAAGACGTGTTTCCGCACCGGACCGAGAGGCAGGATTCGAGCCGCACGGTCAGCGGATTCGGGCCGCACACCGCGCCCTCCACACGAAGCAATGACGGCGGCAACACCTATCTCTCCCTGTCTTTTTCCGCCGCCTCGTCGAGTCCGGGCCAGGAGCGGGCGTCTATTGTGGGCCGGGACTATGCGGTTGTCAATGTTGTCGACAGCCTGATTACCGTTCGTTCGTCCTGGGACTACGTGGTGCCGGGCTGGCCCAAGTACGCGGCGCCGGAGCAGTTTTTTGAACCGGTGCTCGCTGACCTTGACCAGGAACACCAGGGATCCGAGCTGGTCCTTGTCAGCAGATCCGGCCGTGTCTATGCCTGGAGCGCTGACACGGGCGCTGCTGGGATCTCGTATGGCCAGCGTAGCGTGACCATTGACCGCATCAACCTTTTCGGCGACACGATACGAGCGGTCGATACGGTTCTCTGCATCGATAGCGTCCCGAACACGGTGTCGCTGCCCAGCGTTATTGGCGCAACGGTCTTTATTCCCAGCGCAACGTCCGGCATCAGGGTAGTTAAATCCCTTTCAGCCACCGGGACGGTATGGGACTCTATTGCCCTTCCGTTTCCTGCGTCGTCGTATGTCTGCCGTTACAAGGGAGATTCCGGATGGGCCGTGGGCTGCGAACAGGGACGCGTTGTGTTCGGCACACTCCTCGATACCACCGGTTCCCTGCGCCTCGGTTCAGACAGTCCGGTATGCGCCGTTGCGGCGCTGCGGGAACGGTCAGCCACCGTGGTGGTGATGCAAAATGACGGGACCCTCTCTCTATGCAGCGAGAGCGCTTCACAAGCCGATACCTCGATACGGGTGCACAATGGCATCGGTCCGTATACGCTCGTGACCGGCGACCTTGACCGGGACAACACCAGCGAGATCGTGATTTGCGACAGCAGGCACGGCCTGTGGGTGTACGAGCTGAACATGGCTCTTGCGCTGGGGTGGGAACAACGCCCCCTGGACTGGCCCTCGGTGTACAGCTATTCCCCGGGCGCGATCGAATCGCCGGAAAACCGGTCACTGCTCCCGGAAAACCGGTCCGCGCCCATGCTTGCGGATCTCAATCGCGACGGCTATCTCGATATTGTCGTCAGCGGTACGAACGGTCTCTACGCTTTCAACTATAAAGGCGTCCTTGTGTCGGGCTGGCCGTCCTACCTTGACACCCGGTTCTGGTACCAGCGCGGCAGCGTCCTCTCCTCTCCCATCGCCCTGACCGGCAACAACCGGGAGCCGCTGGTGCTCTTCTCGTCTCCCACCGGCGAGCGGGCAACGTTTCGTATCGCAAAAATCGAGCGGGCCGACAAGGAGCGGGGAATTGTCTGGTTCCGCACCGAGAGCAACGCGCTCGACAGCATGTGGGAGCTTGACGAAAAGCTCATCGACACCCTGCTCACCCTTAACGACTCGCTTGTCGCGCCCTATATAACGCCGGGCGGTTTTGTCGACGCGGTCAAATCCGACGGTAAACGGCCGCTCATCAGCCGCTCGCTTCTGCCAGCAGGCGTAAGCCCGGTTTTCCTCTCCAGCTGGCCTCTTGCCACCGGCTCATCGCTCACCACGTCCCCGCTTGCCGGGCATATGGGACCACAGGTTGGTTCGCCGGACCTGTTCGCTGTCGCGACAAGCGGATGGGTATACCGCTGGAGGCTTGCGCGTGAGATACTGCCTGATTCTCTGTTCTGGCCGCAGGTGGGATATGATAGAGGCCGCTCCTTTGCCTATGGCGGCCCGTCCCTGCCCCGGCTTGTCATGGACCGGGACCCGATCACCATGTACAGCTACCCCAATCCGACCGCCGGCGTCCGTGAGGTGTACTTTAAATACAAATTTTCAGGCGCGGCCACAAAGGTACGCCTCGACATTTTCACCTTTACCGGTTTCCGGGTGTTTTCATCGAGCGCCATGGGCCTTCCGCCGTCAAACCTTACCGGAAGCTATCCTGACTGGAATGAATTCAGGGTACCGGTAAATAAGCTTGGCCCGGCAGTGTATCGCTGCCGCATGGAGGCAACGATCAACGGGAAAAAATACGAGAAGTTCTGGAAGCTTGCGGTAACTCGATGAACCGGGCGGTGCAATCGCTTTTTAAAATGCTGAAATGGTATCCTGGAAAACATCACACCATGGACCCTTTTTTGGGGTTTTAAAACGTAATCGTTATAAACGAGTCTGCTGCGCGTTTGTGCAGCATGGTATATACATGCAAGGGTGCGTCTGATGTTCAGAAATGTTGCTGCTCTCGCCACAGTGCTGATGGTTCTTTTTTCTCAGGCGCAGGCCGCCCGGTTCAATGCCTTCGGGCTCAAGCTCTATACGGTTGAGACGCCCCATTTCAGGATCCACTATCATGACGGCCTGAACCATCTGGTAAAGCCCGTGGCCGACAAGTTGGAGTTTCTGTACGGCATCTATGCAAAAACCTATAATCTGAAATTACCGTCAAAAACCGATATCTTGCTCGTCGATTCCGACGAAAGCAACGGCCTTACCTTCACCAACATCAATTTCATCCTTCTTGCGGTCCACGATTTTGACTACAACCTGCGCGGCACGCACGACTGGTTCGACGACGTGATCACGCATGAGTACGCGCATCAGGTGTCCATCTGGACCGGCTTCAAATTCGCGTCATGGATCCCGTACGTGCAACTCGGCTGCTTTACCCATCCCAACGAACAGGAACGGCTGGAGGCGCTCCATGTGCTGCCGGGCGAGATCCTTCCCATGTGGCTGGCCGAGGGAATCGCGCAGTTCGAAAGCAGCAGGCACGGCAGCGATTCGTGGGACACGCACCGCGACATGATCCTGCGAAGCCTCACGCTTTCCGACAAGCTCCTTTCCTGGAACCACATGCAGCTGTTCGCGGGCCGGGGCGACGATTTCGAAAAAACCTATGATCACGGTTTTTCCATGGTCCGGTATATCGCTCTCAAATACGGGTATGAAAAGATCGTCGCCATGGTCAAGGAAAGCGCGAAGCTGCGCTACCTCAATTTCGACGCGGTCATCCGCAAAACGCTCGACATGCCGGCGTCCACCCTGTACAAGGAGTGGAAGCAATGGCTCATCGCGCGCTACATAAAACAACGCGACAGTCTTGGAACGCTTGTGACGGGTAAAAAAATCAACAAAGAGGGATTTGACAATTATTGGCCGCGTTTTTCACCGGATAGTAAAAAGCTCTATTATCTTTCGAACGCAAAAAACGACTACTCTTTTAAAAACCTTTACTCATACTCCCTTATCGATACGGTCAAAGAGGACAAAAAAATCAAATTTGAAATGGCGGTCAAGGGGTGTTACGACATACACCCGTCAGGCCGCATCGCCTTCTGCAGCCCGAAATCAAAGAAATCGGTGCTCCCTGCCCGGAAAGGCGGCTTCCCGGTGAAGGATCTCTATATCGATACGCTGCCGCCGGAAAAAAAGAAGTTCAAGCTGTTCCCTGAAAAGACCGAAAAGCAGCTCACGTTCAAACAGAGCATCTTCTCCGCCTCGTTCTCGCCATCCGGCGACCTGCTTGCGGCCGCGAAGCGTGACTTTGACCGATTTTATATCGCCCTGGTCGATACCTACGGTACGGAGGTCCGGATTGTCTACCCTGATTCAAACGCTTCGAATGAAACGATTTCGTTCATCTACAGCCTGGACTGGTCGCCGGACGGCCGTCGTATCGCGTTCAGCTACTTTGACCGCGACAACCGCAAGATCGGCATCTACGATACCGCAAGCAGATCGGTCCGCCTCGTCTGCGATACCAAAAACGACGAGCGCGACCCGTTCTGGAGCCCCGATGGCAAGCGGCTCTATTTCGCCTCCGACCGTACCGGCATATTCAACATTTACCGGTACGATTTCGAATCCGGCGCGCTTTCCCGCCTGACAAATGTCCTTGGCGGCGCCTATGCCCCCGCCCTGTCGCCGGATGAACAACGGCTCGCCTATGCCGGCTACGACTCCTCGGGATACGGCATCTTTCTCCTTGATACGCTGAAACCCCTTTCGAGCCATACCCTAGATTCGGCGCTTGTTCTCCGTGTTACCTCTGCGATCGACACCGTGATTCCCATCTCCTACCCGTCGCCGAAACCGTTCTCCTACATGCCGCGGCAGTTCCTCTGCATTCCCACCGCGTTGGTAGAACAGCTTGTTTCCACTGAAAGCAACGTGTTCGCGGGCAGCTCCCGGTTCAAGGCCGGCGCCGTATTCAACCTGCTCGATCCGGCGGTCTGGATGGGAAAGGGATCCGAAATCGGCGGTTATTTTCTTTTTGAACCGCACCGGTTCTACCAGTTCATCAATCTCGACCACGGCGGCATCGATATCAGAAGGACCTATGACGCAGGCGTCTTCGCGAGCACGTCGCGCCTGCCCGTGACGCTTTCGTTTGACTATCTGTTGCGGGGGATCGCCGGAGAGGAAAAATATTATAATGACGATCAATCAAATCCTTATGAAGAAATCATGCCCTATAATATCCGGATTCACCACCTCTACGGCCTGGTTTCACACTATTTCCAGGGAGGACAGGGGATATCCGGGCTCGATCCCAATACGCTGGCTGTTCACCTCCTTGCCGGGCTCAACCGCTACGATGTCGACCTCCAGGTTCCCGACTACGGCATCTTCAACTACAACCTGGGAAAAGGATTCCGGTTCGGGAGTATCGCCGCGTTCGGCGCCCGGTCGGTTGATTCGCGTTCGTCAATATCCCCCCGTGGCGTTGCCCTTAAAACCCAGTACAGCTTCTGGCGTCAGTTTTCGCTCAAGGAGGAGAACAGTTTTTCCACCGAATCGTCGTATCTCAAGGAAAACTACGATTACTACCGCTTTCACGAGGGGATCGGCCATCTCATGACCGGCATGGCAGCGCCGTGGTACGGCAAGCACGATTTCCACTTTGATCTGCGCGGCGATGTTATAAAGGTCATTGAACAGGACACGGTCTTTCCCTCGTTCTATCTCCCGGTGTCGTGGATACCCGGCTATGCCTACTATTTCCGCGACACCAGGATAAAGTCAATCGGGGCGAACCAGGATACGGTTCGGGCAACGTACGACACGGTCACGGTCACGGGCAATGCCGTGGTAAGCGGAGGACTCTCCTACCGTTTCCCGCTGTCGCCGTCGCTCATCGACAAGCGCGTATGGATCATCTACCTTGAAAAGCTGTACGGCTGCCTGAACGCAAGCGGCGGCGCGGGATTCACCCGGCCGTCCCGTCTCCTTGACTTCAAGCGCGACGACTGGCTCGTCTCGTACGGCGCCGAGCTGCGGCTGCAGGCAACCACGTTCAACGGCATGCCCCTCGCCGTCACGTTGCGATGGGACCGCGGCATCGACCGTCCGGCGCCGCTCGGCGGGGACAGATTCACCTTTGGGATCGGTTTTGACTTTGACAACTGGGGACTTATCATGCTGCCCGACTACCGGGCGCCGGCGTTCGGCCGTTAAACCTCATGCGCCCTGCTGAATGCGGCTCACACAGCCTTTGTGACCCGCTGCAACAACTCCTCCGCGGAATACTGCCCCGGTGCGACCGCTTTGGTGATGTACCCGTAGGTGAAAAGCGACCCGTACTCGCACGCTTTGATCCGGGAGAACGCCCCGGCTTCGCCCATCGCAAACGCGACGATTGGAAATGAGCAACCGCGCGCGAAGCGCAGCAGCCGCCACGCATCGTCCTCGCTTTGGGCCGTGGTGACGATCTTGACAATGTCGGCGTGCTCCGCGACGGCGCGGTCAAGAATCGCCTGCAGATCGCCGCCGTTTGGGGTTTTCTCGAAATTATGCTCGGATACCAGGATGGTTTTCCCCTGCGAGCGCGCAAGCGGTACGATATCCGGAACGTCCGTTGCGCCGAGCTCGATATCAATGCAATCGACATGCGGCATGATCGATGAAAAGCAGACGGACCGTCTGCCCCGGGTCAATTCATTTTCCCGCACGGTACCGATCATGGGAAGGCCGACCGCCGCGCGGATATCAACCAGGTAGCTGGTGATGCACTCGATGGTCTTGTCGAACAGATCAACCCTGATCTCGAGCAGTTCCACGCCCTTGTTCCTCAGCACGACGAGATCGGCGGGCGGAACAATCGCATCAACCACTGCAGCGACATGCGGCTGAGTGCCAAGTGCTAAGGTGCCAATGGAGGCCATCGGGGTCGTCTTAAACGTCGGTTTGCTCGGTGCGTTTGATTATTTCGTTCTGGAGCTCGATGCTCAGGTCAACGAAATAGTCGCTGTACCCGGCGACGCGGACGATCAGGTCGCGGTACTTCTGGGGCTCCTTCTGCGCCGCAATTAGTGTTTGTGCGCCCACCACGTTGAACTGGACATGGTGCCCGTCCAATGAGAAGTAGGTGCGGATCAGGTGGGTCAACTTGTTCAGGGCGGAGTCGTCCTTGAAAAACTGCGGCGTGAATTTCTGGTTCAGAAGCGTGCCGCCGGTTCGCAGATGATCAAGCTTGGCCGCTGATTTGATGACCGCCGTCGGTCCGTGGCGATCCGCTCCCTGCACCGGCGAAATGCCCTCGGAAACCGCCTCAAAAGCCTTGCGTCCGTCCGGCGTTGCGCAGGTGACCTTGCCGAAGTAAACGTGCGCGGTCGTCGGGAGCAGGAGAACGCGATAGGAGCCGCCCCTGGTGTTCGGTTTGCCGTTGACCGCATGGTAATAAATCTCAAAGACCGCGCGGGCATGGTCATCGGCAAAGTCGTCGTCATTGCCCCATTTGGGAGTTTTGTTTATAAAAATCTGGCGCAGCTCCTCCTGGCCGTTGAAATCATCCCTGAGCACGTCACGCAGGACGGCAAGGCTTATCCTTCGATTTTCGAAACAGTGCTGCCGCAGTGACGACAGGCTGTCGGTGATGGTACCCATGCCAACACCCTGGATATAGGAGGTATTATACCGCGCGCCGCCGTCGTGATAGTCTTTTCCCCGGGCGATGCAATCGTTGACAAGAACAGAAAGAAACGGCGCCGGCATGAAGCGCGCGTACAGTCGCTCGATAAGGTTGCTTCCCTTGATCTTGATAGTGAGAAAATAGTCGACCTGTTTTTCGTACGCCGCCATAACTTCCCCGAACGTCGTGAATGACGACGGATCGCCGGTCTCCAGACCGACCTTCGCTCCGGTGCGCATGTCAACGCCGTTGTTGAGCGTGATTTCGAGCACCTTGGGCAGGTTGAAGTAGCCGGTGAGGATATACGCTTCCTTGCCGAACGCGCCGGTCTCGACGCACCCGCTCGCACCCCCTTCACGGGCGTCCTCAAGGCTTTTTCCCATTCGCAGCATCTCCTGGATGATCGCGTCGGTGTTGAATACCGAGGGCTGGCCGAAGCCCGTCTTTATTATCTTGAGCGCACGTTGTATGAACGCGTCAGGGTTCTTCTTGCTTACCTGCACCATAGAGCTCGGCTGTAAAAGCCGCATCTCCTCGACGATATCCAGAAGAATATAGCTCAATTCATTGACCGCGTCGGAACCATCCGGTTTCACACCGCCGAAATTGATAAGCGCAAAATCCGTATACGTGCCGCTCTCTTCCGCCGTGACGCCCATCTTGGGCGGCGCGGGCTGGTTATTGAACTTGATCCAGAGCGCCTGCAGGATCTCGATGATCCGTTCCTTGGTAAAAGAACCGCCGGCAAGGTCGCTTTGGTAAAACGGCAGCAGGTGCTGGTCGAGGCGCCCGGGATTGAACGAATCCCAGGTATTGAATTCGGTCACTACGCCCAGGTGCACAAACCAGTAGTATTGCACCGCTTCCCATACGTCACGCGGCGGGTGCGCCGGCACCCGCCTGCAGTTCTGCGCAATACGCTCAAGCTCCTTTTTGCGGACCGGATCACCCTCTTTGGCTGCCAGGGCGTCGGCCGACTCCGCATGCCGCTCCGCAAATCTGATAAGAGCCCTGGCCGCGATTTTCATTGCCTTAAGCTCCTCATTCCTGTCGAAGGCATCCGGATCGTTCACCCAGTCGATTGAACGCATGGTCGCGTCGATTTCTCCGATGAAATCGATAAATCCTTTTTTGTATATCTTGCCATCAAGCACGGTATGGCCCGGAGCGCGCTGCTCCATGAATTCCGTGAATATCCCAGCTCCGTAGGCCGTTTTCCACTCACTGGAAACGAGCGAAAAAATCCGCTCCCGCATTGATTTTCCAAGCCAGTAGGGAATGATCTCCTTCTCATACCGGTCGCGCACCTCTTTGCTTACCGTATACGGCGTCTTGGTGCGGGAATTGAGAAGGTCAAGGTCTTTGAGGCTGTGAATGGTGATCTCGGGATAGGTCGGCACCGCGCGGGGAGCAGGGCCGCGTTCGCCGACCACCAGCTCTCCATCGCCGATATAAACGGTTTTTCGCTCCATGAGATACTGAAACGCCAGCGCCCGTTTGACCGGTTCAGATACGTTTGCCGCCTCACTGCTCCGGTAAAACTCGGTCAGGAGCACTGCGCGTTCCATTGAAATGCTCGGCGGGGTTTCCACGCTCTGCGCCCGCAGCTTCTTTATCCGTTCGGTGATCATAGGTTCACTCCCCTACCATGACTGAATAGCCGCTTTTTTCAAACAGCTTTTTTATTTCGTCAACCGAAGCGTCATCAAGCGGCTCGCTGTTTTCCATACCGTACTCCTTCCGGTATCGCCGGTACTTCTGCTCCCCCCCCTTGTGGAAATTGAGCAGCGAAACGTTCGTAATTCCGGAGATTCCATTCAGGAAGTCAAGTATAGCAAATATATTTTGTTCGGTGACCGTTATACCAGGAATGAGGGGAATCCGCGCTATCACCTCTTTCCCGGCGGCCGTGATCATCTTGAGATTATCAAGGATACGGCGATTGGACACGCCGGTGTACTTTTTATGCAAGCGGTCGTCGATTATCTTGATGTCGTACAGAAACAGGTCGGTCGCTTCCATGATTGACGCGACGACCTCCTTCGCCGCAAAACCGCAGGTGTCAACAGCCGATCTGACGCCGTTTGTCTGGCAGCGCCGCAGCATGGCACCCAGAAACGCGTGCTGCATGAGCGGCTCTCCGCCGGAAAAGGTAACCCCTCCGCCGGAAGCGTCGAAAAAAGGACGGTCCTTGAGGATCGCAGTCATGAGATCATCGGCACCCGTTTTTTTTCCGATGATCTGCAGCGCCTCGGTGGGACAGAGTCGCTCGCACTCCTTGCAGAAATCGCACTTCTTTGGATCAAGCTCCCAGCCCGACGCGGTCCGATGGAGCGCGTTTTTCGTGCATTTCACGGTGCACTCATGCGCGCTAAACGCGCTTCCAAGGCACCGCCGCTCGTCCCAGTACACCTGCGGTTCCATGGACAACCCTTCGGGATTATGGCACCAGACGCACCTGAGCGGGCACCCTTTGAAAAATACCGTGGTACGGATACCCGGACCGTCATTGATCGAAAACCGTTTTATGTCAAAAATGATTCCAGAATCGCTTTTCACGTTGGGATCGGTCTCCTATCAGGAAAAATAAGTGAATTGTCAGGCGTACGAGGGGAGTATTTGGTACCGGGATAGACAGCTATGCTGCCGGAGCGTTTTGCAGCACCCTTCGGATAGCGGTTCCCATATTCTCCGCGTCAAACGGCTTCCCGACAAACAGGGCGTTATTCTTCTTCACGAACGATTCAAATTCGCCGTCATTGGCATAGCCGGTGGTAAAAATCGCCTTGATGCCGGGATTGATTGAGCGGAGCCGTTCAAAACACTTTCTCCCGTTCATCTTCGGCATGACCATATCAAGAATGACACACGCGACGCGGGAAAAATTATGGCGGTAAAAATCGATTGCGGCCAGGGGATCGGAAAATGCTTGTATGGCATACCCTTGCTTGGACAGCGCCATCTCCTCGACCCGCAGAACGATCTCTTCGTCGTCCACAATGAGTATGGTTTCGCCGTTTCCTTTTACCATTCGGTCGTTCCGCAGTATTTCGTGCGAAAGGCATTCCGTGCAGAGCGGAAGGTAGAGGGTGAAGGTGGTGCCGGTTCCTTTTTCCGACGCCGCCTCCACACAGCCGCCGATCGCCTTTATGGTGCCGTACACGCTCGCAAGCCCCAGCCCCGTACCCTTGCCGTTCTCCTTGGTGGTTACAAACGGCTCAAACAGGTGGTCCTTGACCCAGTCGTCAAGCCCCTTGCCCGTATCGCTCACCGCTATCGCGGCAAAGGCCTCAATTCCTTTCATCTCCGGATTGGCCAGAATAAGGGCCGCATCAGGGATCTTTTTCGCCGTGGCTATGGTAAGTTTTCCCCCCGCAGGCATGGCGTCCTGGGCGTTGATGGCAAGGTTGATGACGGCGCTCTCGAGCAGCGACTGGTCTCCCTTCACCACCAGTTGCCCGCACTCCGCGGTGCGGACAATCTCAACCTTTTTATCGAGCGAATACTTAAGCAGTGCAACCGCCTCGTCAACCGCGGCATTGACATCAAACGGGTGCATGCTGAAACTCCCTTGCCGTGAAAAAAGGAGAAGGTTCCTGACCAGGTCGGCCGCACGGGTGGCGGCAATGGTAATAAGTCCGGCATGCTGCTCCAGTTCCGCATGATCAATGGGACCGCGCTCACGCGCGCACTGGCCAAGCATCTGCGCCGAGGTCATGATCCCGGTAAGAATATTGTTGAAATCATGGGCGATCCCGCCCGCAAGCGCGCCGATGGACTCCATCTTTTCCGCCTGATGAAGCCGGTCCTCGAGTAGCTTCATTTCGGTGATGTCAACCATGGTGGACCGGTAGCCAGTCACTCTGTCGTCGTCAAAAATAAGCTCGTAATGGCCTAAAACGGTCCGCGTTGCGCCGGATTTTGTGATGATGGAATATTCTGACGGCGACTCTTTTTCGCCCCGCAGCAGCTGCTCGATGACGGTCTGAATACTTTTAAAGCTTTCCGGATGGGTGATGTCCTCGAGTTTCAGTCGCTGCAGCACGTCGGCTTGTGTATAGCCGGTTACCGCAAAAGCGGTCCTGTTGGCATAGGTGATGCGCAGATCCCTGTCCAGCTCGCAGATCGCCACCGGTATCTGATTGGCGACCTCGTTAAACCGCGCCTCGCTCTTGCGCCGCAGCGCATCTACCCTGTCTGCCATGTTCCGATACTCACGCACCGCCCATACCACCACGAGTGCGATGGCAAGCTGGATCTGGATAGTGGAGGAAAGCAGGTCGGCAAAATGCGCCTTTCGCGGAAGCAGGCCCTGTACGAATGACGGGTAGTAATACTCTGTCATCAACAACGACACGGTCACGCCAAGGTAAAGAAACAGAAAGAGCCACTGCAGCCACGCTTTCATGAAAAGAACGAACAGCACCGGAGCAACCGTAAGAAAGAGATGGGCGCTCCCCGCGCTCCCACCGTTGTACCTCCACAGCACCGCGAGGATGATGATCGTGGCCAGGAAGGTCGGCCATACAAGTTTGAGGTAGTATCCTTTGAACCTAGCGGCATAATACAACAGCGCATAAAACAGGATCCCCACCACCATGACCAGGATCGCGGGCAGAGGAAGACTAATAAGGGAATTTTCGACAACCGCAATGGCGCACAGCGCTGCAAGGGTCAGCAGCAGAGCGCAGAAAACCCGGTTCTCGAGGGTGACCCGTTCAGTCGGACCAAGCAGCACCGATGCAAGAGATAGTACTGCTTTTTTGATGGAACTCTCTGTTTTTTTCTTCTTCATTATTTTGCTTCAGCTTGTAACAATGTTGCGTGAAGTAATGAAATCCCGGTTCCACCGTATCGCATCCGGAATCTCCGTAACGGCCCTGCACCCGAACCGATTCTCCATATTTTACACTAATTTGTTTAAATATACTATACAAGAAAATACCCCTCATCGGCTGTACCAGTAATTACTTATTGTTATTCAAATTGGAGTAAAGAGAGATCCCCTGCAACCATGCACCATTTTCCGTAGTTAAACGGGACATCTCCATATTATAGAATCGTAGCACAATTTATATTCTAGCCGCGAAAGGATGCTACGATGGGGGGGCATCACCTTTTCCAGGGAACTGAACCGTATGCGTCTATCGTCAGTAGTAGCAGCAAGCATCAGTATAGCTGTTGCGGCCGTTTTTCTCCTTGTCTGCCAGAAAGCCTCGAACCCGTTTGATCCCAGTAAGGCCGATATATCGTTGGTGCTGACATCATCCGCCGGCGTTACGAGCGAATCTTCGATTACCGATACGGTCGGCGACACGGTCACGATCGGGCTTATCCTTCATCTCGCGCAGCATATCGATTCAACCGAGCTCTCCGTACACAAGGGTGACTCCCTGGAATACTTCTTTATTTGCAAGGAAAAATCACAGCAGGTAGATACCATTGAATATAAAGTCATCTTTGCGAGCGCCGGAGACCGCTCCGTGACCGCAACCGCGTACGTCAAGGACGAGCTCAATCCCCAGGCAAGCGCCACGATTCATATTTTTGACCGTCCAACACCCAACCGCGCGCCGCAGTGGGAGAGCGACACGGTCTATCTCTCAGGACAGCCAGGTTCCGCGATCACGCTTTCACTCGCTGACAAATGCAGCGATCCTGACGGTGACACCCTCACCTATGCGCTCCTTTCTGGATCTCCGGCAGGAGACACGGTGGTCGATTCTTCGTGGACCTTTACACCGGCAGCAGGAGACACCGGCCGGTTCCTGCCACAGGTTATTGCGCGCGATCCTGATGGCGCGTCAGACACCATGACCATCGTGCTGACCATAACGGCAGAGGACAGCACACCTCCGACCATGCGGCTCATGGACCCGTCACAGGACAGCATGACGGTCGCGTCCCCCACCTACCAGGTCAGGGTGTCGTGCAAGGACGCAAGCGGTATTGCTTCCGTCACCTGCTCCATGGAAGGCACTGATTTTCCCGTTTCAGGTTCAGACACACTTTACTCAGCGACCGTGACCGGCCTGAGCCCCTCTGTCATGAATACTATCATGTTTACGGCCGAGGACGCTTCACCCGCGGCGAACAGGTGCACCCTGTACGTACATCTCCTATATGACTCCACCATCACCGACAATGTCCCTCCGGTCATCACCCTGGTTTCACCGGGCAAAGATACGGTCATCGCGGCCGATTCATGCGGGCTCCGGGTCAAATGCACTGATGCGAGCGGTATTGCTTCGGTATCAATCACCGCAGGTGGTTCAACGTTCCCTGCTACACAGGAATCAGACAGTGTATACACTGCCACGATCCGTGATCTCGCTGCCGGTCAGTACACTACCGTTACCATTACTGCCACGGACAATTCAAGCGCCAGCAACAGCGGAAGCAACTCAGTGCGGATAAAATACGACAACGACCGCACCGGTCCGTCACTTGCGCTTGTCTCTCCCGAACAGGGCAGCAGCGTTGCAACGAGTTCGGTTACGGTGCAGATTTCCTGCAGCGATGCAAGCGGCATAGCATCCATTATTTGTACTCTTGAAGCGGCTTCATTCAGCGTGACCAGATCATCCACTGTCGACACCCTATACTCCACTGTCATAACCGGGCTTGTTGCCGATCAATTCAACCGGATCAGGTTCGTCGCAACCGACAGCTCACTGAGCGCAAACCGGGATTCCCTGATTGTTTCTATCAAATACGACAATGACCGGACCAAACCGTCAATCCGGCTTCATACACCGTCCCGCGACAGCACCAGTATCAACGCCAGTTCAGTGAATGTCAAAATGATTTGCACCGACGCTTCGGGGATTGCCGCGGTTTCGTGCGTAATGAGCGGAAACACCTTCACGACCTCCGGCACTCCGGGAGACAGTGTCTGGTCCGCGAATATATCCGGACTCGTTGCAAACCAGTTCAATGCCATCTCCATGATCGCGACCGACTCTTCTCTCGCTGCGAACAAAGACACTCTTGTATTCCGGATCAAGTACGATCCAACCATGGAGGACTCAGCAGGACCGACGATCTGGCAGAAAAGCGGCCCGACGTCAGGAACCATCGTTTCAAGTCCTTTTATCACCATTATTGACTCTGTTGCTGATCCCAGCGGCATTGACAGCGTCTACTGGACACTGAATAACGGTCCGAAGAAAAT
This sequence comes from Chitinispirillaceae bacterium, assembly GCA_016926315.1. The sequence continues at coordinate 6,092 of JAFGOU010000568.1, read as the reverse complement.
GCTTTCGGCAGTATCCGGACAGCCGGGCCAATACTCGCTGACCGATACGCTCCCTCATGAAAACCTCGATACGATCGTGGTGACCGCGGTGGACGGATCAACGCGGCACAACCGGAGCACACAGACGATCGTTTTGAACTATATCATTGCACCGAGAATAACCTCACAACCAGTTTCGCAGTCGGTATGCGCAGGATCGGCGGCGATATTTTCCGTGACAGCGACCGGAACCGCGCCGCTTTCGTATCAATGGAGAAGGGGTGCCGGAACATTTACGAATATCCCGGGCGCAACAAGCCCATCATGTACACTGAGTTCGGTAACGAATACTGATAACGGCGCAATCCTTTCGTGTCTTGTAAATAACGGCTCGCCGAATACCGCAGCCAGCAATCTCTGCACGCTTACGGTCAACACGATTTCTACCAAACCTACGGCAACTGCCACACCGGCGAGCGTATGCCCGGGCGGTTCCTCGGTGCTCAGCGTCTCCGCAGGAACCCTTGGTACCGACGCGTCATGGAAATGGTACACGAGCAAAACCGGCACGGCCCTCACCTCTAACACCGTTTCTCCGTCGACCGCCACCTGGTACTTTGTCAGGGGTGAAGGCACCTGCGGAAACTCGGCATGGGACTCGGTACGGATCACCATGAACACCGTTTCAACCAAGCCGACTCCTGTTGCGACGCCATCAACCGTATGCCAGGGAAAGTCTTCAACACTGAGCATATCCTCCGGGACTCTGGGAACCGGCGCCACCTGGAACTGGTATACGAGTACAACCGGTACGCCATTTTCAACTTCCGCTTCTCCAACAGTTACACCCCAATACTTGACACGGTACTATGTACGGGGCGTGGGGACCTGCGGCAACTCTGCCTGGGATTCCGTCCAGGTATATGTCGATGCTTCTCCCTCAATCACGACACAGCCGCCAGCAAAAGACTCTCTTTGTTACAATTCAACGACCGGCCTGTATATACCCGTTGTCGCATCGGGAAGCGGGCTTACCTACCAATGGTATCGAAATGGTGCCGTCCTAAGCGATGACATGGTTTTTGGAGGCACCACGACTGCGACTCTATACCTCAAGGGGCTTAATAGCTCTGACCGGAGTGGATCGTACTATTGTATAATTACGAACGCTGCGGGCTGCTCGGTGATATCCACTACTACTGTGGTGACCATGAGGACCGACTGCTGACAGGTGCGTCTCGCCGCGAGAAACCACATCCGAAGGATATTGCAGCGGTTCGTTACGAAAATCTGTGACTCCTCCGGATTACAGGTAGAGTAATTCTCTTCCCTGCTGGTGATGGTTATTTCACTATAGAGTATCCCCTCTCCACTGATTTTCTTATTTAGCAACAGTAATCCGATGCACCTCGTGTATTGAATTTCCCGAGATCCTGACTATATACGTTCCGCGGCTTATCCTCCCTGCCCCATTGAACTGAATCGTGGTATTCATATTCCTTGAAAGCGTGGCGGACGTCAGCATTTTTCCTGACAAGTCAAACACTCTGATCTGCACGGCCTTGTTGACCCTGTCCATTCCATCAATTCTCAGCATCCCGTTTTCCGCGAACACGGAAAATTGCCTGATCTGCCTGGCCGGTTGCGCGGCGGCGATTGTTGCTACGTCCGGAATCCGCCCGGATGTGCGCTTGATCTCGCTCCATATCCGCCGCAGCATCCATCTATCGTAATCCGTGACGTTCATCGCTGTCCCTGCGTTCATGACACAAACAGGATCTCCGCCCGGGACGTCGTCGTCGTAAAAATCAGGCAGGGTAAATCCGTGCCCCATTTCATGAAGAACGATATGAAGCTGGCCCGTGGTGCTTCTGAGCGTCATGCCGGCATCGGTCTGCTGACCCGCGGGCCCGCCAAAACCGGTCATCCCTATGCCCTGTTTTTGCCATGAATAAAAGTCCCAATGGTTGTCCGCGCCGCCGTCACAATTCGGGTACGTGTAGGTACGGTCGGTATGGGCCGCTCGCGAGCAATTCCTGTCACAACTCGGCGCGTTCCCATCCAGGACATTCACATACACGCGTGCCGGTGAATCCCCGTCGCTCCAGTCGAGCGTGTTGCGGTTCGCAACCGCCCACCCAATGACCTTGACCGAAACCGTGTCCCATGGCCATCCGTCAAAGCCTTTGAGACAGGTAGTCCACTGTCCCATGTGGCGTGAAAGCATGCTCTCGATCTGGTCCCGTTTTGTGGGGGTCACCACTGAATCAGATTCCCAGCGAACGCAAACCCTGAACGTTCCCATTGCCGCGTCCGCAAAAAGCTGGTCGATAAACGTATTCCGTTCCCTCGTGGTCCAGCTTTTGATTTTATTCTCCCATATCCAGTCGATTTTGGTCGCCATGGCTGGATCGGGTGGTCGCGGTATGTCGCTGCTTTGAACGGCTGTAGCTGCAATGCCGGCAATAAAAAAACTGATGATAAGAGCGTTACATGGTTTCATGCTCTTTCCCCTCTCCCTAAATGTATATAAAAATCCTTTACTACATAACAAATTGAATACTGCTCCAAAACATATCGCTAATCGGCGATGTTTATCCGATGCACCTCTTTATTAATGCTGCTGCCCGTGATCTTCACCACATACATGCCATGGGCAAAGACCTTTGCAAGAGACGCTTTCTCTACATTTGAAAATGCTGCCGATGCCAGGGATTTTCCCGATAAGTTATAAATTCCCACCTGCAGTGAGCGGCTTGTGCCGGTTGGCGCTTTAATGCTTATCACTCCATGAACGGCTTCCACGATGAACTGGTTGCGATACGTGGCTGGCTTAGCCGTTGCCGTCACTTTCACCGCTGGCAGTCGCCCCGATTGCCGCTTCATTTCACTATAGACCCGTCGCAACATCCATTTATCATACTCTGTGACATACATTGAGCTGCCTGCATTCATCACGCATGCCGGATTACCGCCCGGACAGGTCCAGTCATAAAAATCCGGCAGATAAAAACCATGACCCATTTCATGCTGGATAATCCCCATGTGACCTGAACAGCCGCTGAGCGTGGCATTAGCCCTGGTGCGCTGGCCCCAATCGCTACCGAATCCCGGACCATCCATAACATCCGAATGCCACGATGAAAAATCGTAATGGTTTTTCGCACCTCCGGAGCAATTCGGATAAGTATAGTTTTTATCCGTATGAAAAAAACGCCCGCAATTCTGCGGGCACTGGGGTGCATTTTCAAAAGAAACATCTCCCGGATAAATAGGCACACCGTTATTTTGGTCAGCAGTCCAGCCAAGATCGCTCGCATTGTAACATGCCCATCCCGAAATCCTGATCGGAATAGTGTCCCACGGCCATCCATCATATCCTTTCATCACCGTTGTCCAATTGCCCATTATACGCTGAAGCATTCCTTCGATACAGTCACGCTGGGCCGGAGTGACCTTTGAATGAGAGTCCCAGCGAATACACACCTGGAATTTTCCCATGGCAGCGCTCGCGTGCAACTGGTCAAAAAAGTTTGTGTACGTACCCCGACCCCTTCCCTCGGTTACGGTCTGTTTAATGACATTGTTCCAGATCCAATTGACTTTTGTGGCAACAGTTTCATCGGCAGGCTTGGGAATATTACTTGGCCACCCTGATGAAGTCCCGGATGAGAAGGTGAGAGAACTGATGCAGAACACGCTAATTAGTGCAAGCACAAGAAACCGCGACATGGAAACCTCCTTTGGGATTGGGAAGATTGTTTTTTTCCACGCTTTTCCGCTAGGTATAACCTAATACACACAGCTAAAAAAGCGCTGAATCCGCTCTTCCCTCTCCACAACCAAAAAATGAGCGGTATTCTTATGGCCCTTGTTACAATAATAAGGAATTTTTATTAAAAAGTTAAAAAATTCGTCTGGAAAATTGTTTGGTTCTTAAAAATCCAAGTAAAATGGGGCCAGGTTCGCTATTTATGGTTAAATCAGAACCATCTTAGAAGTTTCCTATGGTCCGGCCAAGAAAAACAGAACCATCCTAGGAGGTTCCTATGGCCCGGCCAAGAAAATCAGAACCACCATCCTAAGTTGAAATTAGTTAAGGAGCGTACCAATTAAAGTGCGCGGGGATCAATCATCTGATCTCGTATTTTAATAAACGTCTCCACCCGCCTAGCTGTAATTACAGATCGTTCTCTATCCTTCTGTTTCGTCCAACCCTTTCAATGTTGTAGATTTAAAGCATCTGGCCATAATAACCCGGCTATTTACATCCATTGTTTTGTTTGATTTGAAAGCAGGTCAATGCCCACGCAACAACAAAAAAGCAGCGGCAATCCATTGACGGGTGATGCTGCTTTACCCCTCCTGTGCAGTCAGCCGCATAACAGTGCCGTTAAAACCGTCTGGGACCGGGCGGGCGATGCCGGGCCCGTGTGTACGTTTGGAAAAAGCGGCATCTGCTGCCGCATCTGCAACATGGGACCCTGCCGAATTACCCCGAAAACGCCGCGCGGCATATGCGGGGCAAACGCAGACACCATTGCGGCGCGCAACCTGTGCCGGGAGATCGCCGGCGGAGCTGCGGCGCATTCCGATCACGGCAGGCACCTGGTCCATGTCCTCAAACTAGCCGCAAAAGGCTTGTCGTCCGATTACGCCATCAAAGACGCAAAACGGCTCAACGAGGTCGCGGTATCGTACGGCGTGAGTATCGAAAATAAAACCACTGAGCAGATTGCCCTTGACCTTGCGCATGTATTTGAAAAAGAGTTCCACGGCAGCGGCGAACCATTGCGCGGGCTGGGCCTGGCGCCAGAGACCCGGCAGTCAGCATGGAAAAAACAGGACCTGGCTCCCTGCGGCATCGATCCGCCGGTCGTGGAAATGATGCACCGAACGCACATGGGTGTTGACCACGACTATACGCACCTTGCGCTCGCCGGCATGCGGCTCTCCCTGGCTGACGGGTGGGGCGGCTCCATGATCGCGACCCAGATCTCGGATATCCTGTTCGGCACGCCACGGCCGGTGCGCTCCATGGTCAATCTCGGCATCCTCGCGCACGACAAGGTCAATATCGTGGTGCACGGTCACGAGCCCGTACTCTCGGAAATGATAGCCGTGGCCTGCAGCGATCCGTCGATCATTGCCTACGCACAAACAAAGGGCGCGGAGGGCATCCAGCTCGGCGGGATCTGCTGCACGGCAAACGAGATCCTCATGCGGCACGGCATACCGGTTGCCGGCAGCTTTCTGCAGCAAGAGCTGGCCATCATGACCGGCGCCGTGGAGATGATGCTCGTGGACGTGCAGTGCGTCATGCCCGGCCTTGCTGACGTGGCCAAGTGCTTTCACACAAAGATCGTCTCCACGTCGCCGCTCGCCCATACCGAAGGGTTCGAACCGTTTCTCTTTGAACCCCAGCATGCGGGAGAGCAGGCGCGGGCCCTCGTACGCAGGGCGATCGACAACTTTGCGAACCGGCAGAAGGAAAAAGTGTGCATTCCCGGCGAAAAGCTCGATCTGGTGGCCGGATTCTCGGTGCGCGCGGTCTTTACGATGCTCGGCGGCACGTACCGGAAAAGTTTCAGGCCGCTCAACGACGCGATCATTGACGGAAGGATACGCGGCGTGGCCGGTGTCGTCGGATGCAACCATCCCAAAACCGGAATAAGCGGGAGCAGTGTCGAGCTTGTCAAAGAGCTGATACAAAACGACGTGCTCGTGCTGCTCACCGGATGCACGGCCATGTCCTGCGCGCGGGCCGGACTCATGACGCCGGAGACCGCCTATACCCTTGCCGGTCCGGGACTGCGGGAGGTGTGCGAGGCGGTCGGCATGCCGCCGGTGCTGCACATGGGTTCCTGCGTGGACAACAGCCGCCTGCTTATTGCCGCGACCGATATCGTCAAAGAAGGCGGCCTCGGAAACGATATCGCGGACCTGCCACTTGCCGGCGCGGCACCGGAGTGGGTCAGCGAAAAAGCGGTCGCCATCGGTCACTATTTCGTCGCTTCAGGCGTGTACGTGGTGCTCGGTTCGCCGCTCCACGTCACCGGTTCGAAACGGCTTTCGGAATTCCTGACAAACGGGATAGAATCGCATACCGGTGG